>DATJRY010000014.1 GCA_035504415.1 Candidatus Sulfotelmatobacter sp.
AGCTCGCGTTCTGCACCTGGTGACGGTGGATTGCCAAGGGGGATGACGTCCGAAGGGCGGTTTGCAACACCAGCCGCGTCGGCGTCACCTCCTTGGAAACGGGCTTCGGGCTTAGGCGACCGCCGCTGTCTTGAACTGCGCCTCTTCGGTCGAGCCGGTGAGGGCCGTCGTCGAGGATTGGCCGCCGCCAACGACCTTCGCGACCTCATCGAAGTAGCCGGTGCCGACTTCGCGCTGGTGACGCGTCGCCGTGTAGCCGCGTGCTTCGCTCGCGAACTCGCGCTCTTGGAAGTCGGCGTAGGCCGACATCCCGCGGCGGCCGTAGTCGTAGGCCAATTCGAACATCGAGTGGTTGAGGGCGTGCCAGCCGGCGAGCGTGATGAACTGGAAGCGGTATCCCATCTTCGCCAGCTCGCTGCGGAAGCTCGCGATCGTCGTTTCGTCGAGCTTGAGCTTCCAGTTGAAGGAGGGCGAGCAGTTGTAGGCCAGCTGCTTGCCCGGGAACTTGGCGTGAATCCCGTCGGCGAACGCCTGCGCTTCCTCGAGCGAGGGATGCGAGGTCTCGCACCAGATCAGATCGCAGTACGGCGCGTAGGCGATCCCGCGCGCGATCGCCTGGTCCAAGCCGGGCTTGACGCGGTAGAAGCCTTCCGGCGTGCGTTCGCCGGTCAGGAACGGCCGATCGCGCTCGTCGATGTCGGACAGCAAGAGATTGGCCGCGTCGGCGTCGGTCCGTGCGATGACGACCGTCGGCACGTCGAGGACGTCCGTCGCCAAACGCGCGGCGATCAGATTGCGGATCGCCTGCTGCGTCGGGATGAGCACCTTGCCGCCGAGATGACCGCACTTCTTCTCGGACGCGAGCTGGTCTTCGAGGTGGACGCCGGCCGCGCCGGCGGCGATCATCGCTTTGGTGAGCTCGAACACGTTCAGCGGGCCGCCGAAGCCGGCTTCCATGTCGGCGACGATCGGCGCGAACCAATCGCGCTCGCCCGAGCGCCCCTCGACCGTGTCGATCTGGTCGGCGCGTGCGAACGCGTTGTTGATCCGCTCGACGACCTTCGGCACCGAGTCGTATGGATACAGCGATTGGTCCGGATAAATTTGACCGGCGGTGTTCGCGTCGGCCGCGACTTGCCAGCCGGAGAGGTAGATCGCTTCGAGCCCGGCCTTGACGGCCTCGACCGCCTGGCCGCCGGTCATGCACCCCAGCGCCACCGCCGGCTGGTCGCCCGCGAGCATGTTGCGCAGTCGCTCCGCGCCGCGGCGCGCCAGCGTGTACTCGATGCGGACGCTGCCCCGGAGCCGCTCGACGTCGGCCTGGGTGTAGGGACGGGTTGCGCCGGTGTGGCCATTCGTGTGGCCATTGGTCGGACGCGGGAGCTCGGACACGACCTCTCCTTCATAAAACAGTTGGATGGTGGTTTGGCCGGGTCACGCCGGATTGATGGCTGGCCCGAGCCGATGCCCGACAGTATATCCCCAAAGACCCATCCGTCAATCCCCCACGAGCAGTCCATTTGTCGGGACCGCGCCGAACGAGCGAGGAAGAGGCGCGCCGTCGCTCGTCGAAACAAGCAAGCAGATCGATACTTTTGCTAGGGGGTGGGCGAAGGGAAGGTCAGCCGTGCGGATTTGGCTCGGGTATGGACTCCCGTTCGTGGCGGGCACGCTGCTCGCCGCGTGTGGGGGCGGCGGTGGCGGCGCGAGGCCCGCGCCGCCGGAAACCTCGAGCTCGACGCCGAGCGCGACGCCGGCTCCAACTCCGACGCCGACGCACGTACCGCAGACCTATCCGGTCGCGGGCACCGTCGTCCAGATCCCGGTCGACGCGTATGGCCCCGCCACGATCGACGGCGTGACCTACCAATCGGCCGACGCCGACCAAACGACTCCGCTGGCCGGCGCCGCCGTGATCATTGGCCCGGTCCCGATCGTCGGCGCTACGGTGCCGCCGACGTTGCCGACCGGCGATGTGGCAGCGACGACGAACGCCAACGGAGCGTTCACCATAACCCTCACAGTCGCGCCCGCCGCGCCGAGCAGCGCCGAACCATTCGTGATCCCGCCACAAAATCTATCGGGCACCATCCCGCCGAGCACCGGATACTACGTGCAGGTGTTTGGCGTAGGCACAGACGGCGTCAGCGCCGGCATGCTCCTCCCGCTGCACCGCTTTCTCGTCGCGAGCACGTCGTTGTCGCTTCGCGTCACCACCGCGTCGCCCGCAGAGGCAACGGCGCTTGCGAACGTCAACAGCGATCGAGCGTCAAACGCCGGCGCCGGTCCGCTGATCTTCGACGAAGAGGAAGAAGAAGTGGCACGTCTTCACGCGAGCGACGAAGCGACAAACAACTATACGTGTCACTATGACCTAAGAAATGTAGGCCCATCATCGAGGTACCTCGCAGTCGGCGGAATCGGGCTCACCGCAGAAAATATTGAGTCCGGCGGGATAGATGGATCGGCAAGCGCAGCTTTCGCGCAAGCCGAGGGCGCCTTTTTGTCCGAAAAAAGTTCGACCGGACCTCATTACTTGAATCTCGTCGACGCAACGCACAATTGGCTCGGCTTAGCAGCGCTACCAATGTCCAGTCTGTCAGGATATTGGGAGGTCGACTACGATTTCGGGACATCGGACGACCTTGGAGCGGCAGCTGCCGCCAGCGGTTACACAAGCGCACTTTGTCCAGCGGGCATAGTCGTGAATGATTCCTAGGTTCCGGGGCAGCTGGTAGCAGCTGCAGACCCGGACCCGCTTGCAGCTTGCAGAATAATGTAGCTGAAGGCGGCGGAGCCTTCAGCGCTCGACCCCAAAGGCATGTCTGCGGCAGCGCTGAGGTCCAACTGTAAGCCATAGCTGCCGGGTCCAAACGGCAGCAAAACATCTGAGTTGACCGCAATCTCGCTGTTTTCGACGTTCATCTGTGTCGATCCTAAGCAGAAGGTTGTGGCCAACCCCGTCGCTGGGTTCGTCGCAATCAAGAGTATAGACGAGTTCCCGTAGTCATAATTCGATACGCCGGGACCGACGAATGTCACGTGGGAGATCACTTGTGCGCTAATGTAAACAGAATCGGTCGTCGAGATGAATTGGACAGTTTCAGAAGCGCCAGCTGCACAAATACTCATCTTTACGCCGTGCACGTCGTCTTCACTGCAGCTCGCCGCCGCAGAGATATCTGGACTTGACCCTTGAGCAATCGGCGACGCTGTCGGTGTCGGGCTGGCGAAGCCTCCCAGCGCGATGCAGTTAGGGTACGTGCCACTATAGCCCGGCGGGCAGGTTGGCGTCGCGGACGGCGCTGGAGTGGGTGCCGGAACACAGCTTGTTGCGTTTGTTTGATTGTAGCCGGGTGGGCAGGTTGTGACGACGTTGGGCGATGGTGGCGGTGAGGGGACGCAGCCGAGGGCGGCGCAGGCGGGGACCGTCGGGGTCGGGAGCGGCGAGGCCGCGGGCGGGTTGTCGTACGAGACGGGGCCGGTAGCGGCGAGTTGGAGCGTGCACGGAATCGTGCGCTGCGCCGTGGAGCCGGCGTAGGCGAAGACGAGCACGTAGTTCCCCGATGCCGGACAAGCGTTTTCACCGGAGGCGCTGCCGGCGAGGACGTCGCCCTTGATGCCGCCGAGTTTGCCGTTGGCGTGCAAAGCGAGAGCGAACGCGGGCGTACCGAGCAACTGCGTCTCGGTCAGCGTCACGCGGCCGTCGAGCGCGGGGAAGTCGGTCGCGAGCAACGTTCCCGTGCTGGGGCGGCGGCCGTACACGCGTGCGGTGAACCCGTCGCCGTACGCGTCGGGCTCGAAGACGATCGTCGCGCCGCCGTCGTATTCGCCGGCGGCGGTCCGTGCTGCGTCGAGCAGCGCGTCGAAGCGCGCGGCGGCGGTACTGACGGCGAGCGAACGTGCGCTCATCGACACGCCGACGGCGCCCGTGGCGACGAGCGCCACGACGGCGACGGCGATGACGACTTCGACTAGCGTGAACCCGCGAGCGCTGCGCACCTCACGATGCGCGGTGCCCTCCCGGTGGGGCGGCCAGTCGGGTCAGCGCGTGAGCGTCAGCGTCTCCGTCGTCGCGCGCCGAACGGCCGCATCGGAGAAGGGCAACGTCGTGCGCTGGAAGTTCGCCCAGTCGGCGGCTTGATCGGTGTAGTGCGGTGAGCCCGGCTCACCGGACTCGCCGGCGTCGACGTTGATGGTGCCGGCGTCCCAGTCGCCGGCGATCCATAGCGCGCGGAACGATTGCCCGTGGCCGTTCCACTGCACGGCCGGCGCGAAGCTGCCGCCGCGCCCCGGGAACGTCGGGCCGTTCCAGTGGGTGAACCCGAACGGTGCGAGCGGATGCGCGATCAGCTGTGCGGCCCAGACGCCGAACGTCGGAATCTCCTTTCCGAACAGCGCGTGGACGGCGCTCATGCCGTCGACGATGAACGCGTCGTAGTCGTCGTTCACGACCCAGCCCTTGGGCCGCTCGCGCAGGGCGCGCAGGACGATCTCGAAGCCCGGGCCGGTCGGCGGATACGCCTGTGCGATCGCGGTCGGGAGATGCGTCGCCGCGATCTCGCCGACCAGGTGCAAGCGGAGCGCGACGATCACCGACGCGCCTTGCGATGCGGGCAAGAGCCGTCCGTCGAAGTTGCGCACCGCGGCGAACAGGGGCGCGAGCGCGGGATTCCGGTCGGCGTGCGTGCGCCGGCCGGCCGCCATGATGAAGTCGCGGAACTCGGCTTCGGAGGGTGAGTCGGCATCGCTCTGCTCGGCGGCGATCGCGTCCGGGCTCGAGCGGTGGTGCGCGTCGGTTGCCGCGCCGAGCGCGCGATGGATCTCGAAGGCGCGGTACGGCGGCGGCCAGAACGGCGCGAGCCGCGGCGCGGCCGCACCGCTGACGCGATTGTTCGACGTCACGATGAGCGCGGTGCGCGCCGGGTCGACGTGCGCGGCACGATCGTACGGCAGGAGCGCGGGTTCGGGTCCGATCGGATCGTCTGCCCAGCGGCCTGCCGACGGCAAGAGCGGAATGCCCCCGGCAAGGTGATAGGCCACCGTACCGCGATCGTCGGCGAACAGCACGTTCAGCGCCGGTTCCGGCAATGCGCGCATCGCGGCGACGCCGTCGGCCGTCGTGCGCGCCGTGAGCAGTCGAAGAAACGGCGCCAGCGGGGAGACAGGCGCGCGGCGCATGCGCCAATCCATCACGTACGCGGCGTCACCGTCGCGCTGGATCACGACGCCGCGCGCGGTCTCGAGGAAATCTTCGTCGATGGTGTGGCCGAAGCGCACGACGATCTGCTCGTGCCGGTGCCGTGCCGTGACCCACCGACCGTTCTCGAGCAGCTGGTCGCCGCGGATGCGTTCGCGCCACACCGGGATCGCGGCGGTCTCGCCGGCGGTCACGCCCCAAGCCAGGTGCTCGTTGTGGCCGAGGGTGACGCCGGGCGTGCCGGCCAGGGCGGCCCCGGCGATGTGCATGCCGGGCGCGCTCGCTTCGACGAGATACCAGATGCCGGGGATCGCCAGGTCGAGGTGCGGGTCGTTGGCGAGGATCGCCTTGCCGTCGGTCGTGCGTTCGGCGCCGGCGGCCCACGCGTTGCTCCCGATCGGGGGGCGCTCGTCAGCCAGTGCGACGCTCGGGGCCGCGTGGGCCGTCGGCAGCGGGGGAAGCGTCGCCAGCACGCCCGGCGCCGAGCCGTCGGTCGGGACGTCGTAGTGCGGGTCCGTCAGCGGATAGAGCGCGTCGGTCCCGGTGGCGCCGAGCAGGCGGCGGATCTGGTCCCGCTCGATCACGTCCTGCGGGCGGTCGTCGAGATCGAGCAAGGTCGCGAAGCCGACCGCCAGGGCGTCCTCCGGCCGCCACGGCTCGAAGTGCGCGAACAGCGCCTTATACTCAGGGGGCACCGGCTGTTGCGTGGCGGCGGCGTTGATGCCGGCAGCGAAGGCGTCCAGGCCCGCTCGCTCCTGAGCGCTCGCGTGCGCGTAGACTTGGGCCGCCAGCTCGCGGATCGCGTACCGGCGCATGAAGCGGTCTACCTTGGTGAGCGGCGACCCGAGGATCTCGGCCAGCCGGCCGTCGACGAAGCGCCGGGTGAGGTCCATCTGGAACAGGCGGTCGCTCGCCATCGCATACCCTTCGGCGACGAACAGGTCATGGACGGTAGCGGCCCGGATGTGCGGGACACCCCGAACGTCCCGGGCGATCGTGACGGGCTGGTCGACCGGTAGGCCGCTTTGCCGGCCGGATTCGACCGCCACGGCACGCTGCGTCGCCAGGGCCAGCCACCATCCGTAGCCAAGCCGGACGGCGAAATACAGGGTCACGAGGGCGACTAAAGCAAGCGCCCCGCGAAGCAGCCAGCGACGTACCACGATCTTGAGTTTCTGCCGGGATCGTGCTATAATACCTGCCTATGCCCTTCGGCCGATAACACGGACCTAAGGAACGTCGAGCCCGGCGTCTCCTGGGTCTCTTCGCGTCTCCCGCGATCTCCCAGGCCACCCGGCCCCCGACGTCACCTCGACCGTGCTCTGCTGCCGACGCGCGAGAGCAAAGGAATCGATGAACCTCCTCGACGTCAACAATTTCGACGCGATGCGGATCGGGCTCGCCAGCCCTGAACAGATCCGCGCGTGGTCTTTCGGTGAAGTAAAGAAGCCGGAGACCATCAACTACCGGACCCTCAAGCCGGAACGCGACGGCCTCTTCTGCGAGAAGATTTTCGGCCCGACCAAAGACTGGGAATGCCACTGCGGCAAGTACAAGCGCATCCGCTTCAAGGGGATGATCTGCGACCGCTGCGGTGTCGAGATCACGCGTGCCAAGGTGCGCCGCGAGCGGATGGGCCACATCGAGTTGGCCACGCCGGTCACGCACATTTGGTATTTCAAGGGCGTGCCCTCGCGTATCGGCATCCTGCTCGACATGTCGCCGCGCCAGCTCGAAAAGGTGATCTATTTCGCCGCGTACGTCGTCACCGATCCGGGTGACACGCCGCTGGTCAAGCGCGAGATCCTCACCGAGCAGAAGTACCGCGAGTCGCGCGAGAAGTACAGCACGCGGTTCAAGGCCGGCATGGGCGCGGAAGCGATCCGCGAGCTGCTGCGCGACCTGAACCTGCGCAAGCTGCAAGAAGACCTGCGCCGCGAGTTCAAGGAGACGACCGGGCAAAAGCGGATCAAGGCGATCAAGCGGCTCGAGGTCGTCGAAGCGTTCTTGCAGAGCGGCAACAAGCCGGAGTGGATGATCCTCTCGGCCGTGCCCGTCATCGCGCCGGAGCTGCGTCCGATGGTTCAGCTCGACGGCGGCCGGTTCGCGACGTCGGACCTCAACGATCTCTATCGCCGCGTCATCAACCGCAACAACCGCCTCAAGCGGCTGCTGGAGCTGAGCGCGCCTGAGATCATCATCAAGAACGAGAAGCGCATGCTGCAAGAAGCAGTCGACGCGCTGATCGACAACGGCCGCCGCGGCCGTCCGGTGACGGGTCCCAACAACCGTCCACTCAAATCGCTCTCGGACATCCTCAAGGGCAAGCAGGGCCGGTTCCGCCAGAACCTGCTCGGCAAGCGCGTCGACTACTCGGGCCGTTCGGTCATCGTGGTCGGCCCGAACCTCAAGCTGCACCAGTGCGGGCTGCCTAAGGAGATGGCGCTCGAGCTCTTCAAGCCGTTCGTGATGAAGAAGCTCGTCGACCGGGCGCAAGCGCACAACATCAAGAGTGCGAAGCGCATGGTCGAGCGCGTGCGTCCCGAGGTCTGGGACGTGCTCGACGAGGTCATTCGCGAGCATCCGGTTCTCCTCAACCGCGCACCGACGCTGCACCGTCTGGGCATCCAGGCGTTCGAGCCGGTGCTGGTCGAGGGCAAGGCCATCCATCTGCACCCGCTCGTCTGCACGCCGTACAACGCGGACTTCGACGGCGACCAGATGGCCGTCCATCTTCCGCTGAGTGCCGGCGCGCAGGCCGAGGCCCGCATCCTGATGCTGTCCTCGAACAACATCCTCCAGCCGTCGTTCGGAAACCCGGTGTCGATCCCGACGCAGGACATGGTCCTGGGTCTGTATTGGCTCACCTTCCAGCCGGAAGAGTACAAGGGGCCGGCGCGCGCGCCGCTCTCCGACGACGCGCTCTACGCGATGCCCGTCGCCCGCAACGGCAAGGCGCGCAAGAATCCGGACGGCACCCCGGCGCTGATCGCTTTCCGCGACGGCGACGAAGCGATCACGGCCTTCAACCATCACATGATCGGTCTGCACGAGTGGATCGAGGTGCGCCTCAACGGGACGCGCATCAAGACCACGGTCGGCCGCGTCATCCTCAACCAGGCGTTCCCGCCGGAGTGGAACTACCCGTACCTCAACGGCATCGTCGACAAGACGGCGCTCAAGAAGCTGATCACCGACTGCTATCGCAAGTTCGGCAACGCCGAGACCGCGTCGTTCCTGGATGCGATCAAGTCGCTGGGCTTCCGTTATGCCACGCAGTCCGGTACGACCGTGTCGATCAGCGACATCGTCGTCCCGACCGCCAAGCACGAGCTGCTCGACAAAGCGCAGCACGAAGTCGACGAGCTCCACTCGCTCTTCGACCAGGGCTTCATCTCCGAGGACGAGCGCTACAACAAGACGATCGAGATCTGGTCGAAGGCCGGTGACGACGTCACGCTCGCGATGCAGCAGGCGCAGAACCCGCTCAACACCGTCTTCATGATGGCGACCTCGGGTGCGCGTGGTTCGATCGCACAGGTCAAGCAGCTCGGCGGTATGCGCGGGCTGATGTCCGACCCGTCGGGCCGCATCCTCGAGATCCCGGTCAAGGCCTCCCTCAAAGAAGGTCTGACCGTCCTCGAGTACTTCATCTCGACGCACGGCGCGCGCAAGGGTCTCGCCGACACCGCGCTGCGCACGGCCGACTCGGGCTACCTGACGCGCCGTCTGGTCGACGTCGCGCAGGACGTCATCATCCGCGAGGAAGACTGCGGCACGGCCAACGGTATCCTGGTCTCCGACATCACCGTCGGCAAGGAAACCATCGAGCCGCTGCTCGACCGCATCGTCGGTCGCCGCTCGGCCGAGGACGTCAAGAACCCCGAGAACTCGCGCGAGAAGATCGTCCGTCGTGACGAAGAGATCGACGAGGAGAAGGCCAAGGCGCTCATCGCGGCCGGCATCAAGCAGGTCAAGATCCGTTCGGTCCTGGTCTGCCAGGCCAAGCACGGCGTCTGCGCGATGTGCTACGGCCGCAATCTCGCGACCGGCAAGAAGGTCGACATCGGCGAGGCGGTGGGTATCATCGCCGCGCAGTCGATCGGCGAGCCGGGCACGCAGCTCACGCTGCGCACCTTCCACACCGGTGGTGTCGCTCAAGAGGACATCATCACCGGTCTGCCGCGTGTCGAGGAAATCTTCGAGGCACGCAAGCCGAAGGGCGAAGCGCCGCTGATCGAGGTCGCCGGCACGATCAAGTTCGCTGAGGAGAAGAACAAGCGCGTCGTTTACGTGACCGACGAACAGGGTGACGACCACGAGGTCGACATCACGCCGGGTCTTCACCTCACGATCGTCGACGGTCAGAAGGTCGAGGCGGGTCAGCCGGTCGCGGACGGCTCCCTCAACCCGCACGACATCCTGCGCATCAAGGGCGAGACTGCGCTGCAGAACTATCTCGTCCAGGAAGTGCAGAAGGTCTACCGCTCGCAAGGCGTCGACATCAACGACAAGCACATCGAAGTCATCGTGCGCTCGATGCTGCGTAAGGTGAAGATCGTCGACGGCGGCGACACGCGGATGCTCCCGGGGCAACTCGTCGAGTCCGCCGCGTTCGCCGAAGAGAACGAGAAGATCAAGGCCGACGGCGGCAAGTTCGCCGAGGGCAGCCCGGTGCTGCTGGGCGTGACGAAGGCGTCGCTCGCGACGGAGTCGTTCCTCTCGGCGGCGTCCTTCCAAGAGACCACGCGCGTCCTCACCGACGCCGCGATCAAGGGCAAGCACGATCCGCTGCTCGGTCTCAAGGAAAACGTCATCATCGGCAAGCTGATCCCGGCCGGCACGGGGATGTCGCGGTACCGCAACCTCCAGATCGAGCCCGAAGGGCAAGACCTGGACGAAGAGGGCCGTCCCCGCAACGTGTTCCTCGACTTCAACCCGAATCCGGAAGAGCTCTCGTCCTACGGCGACGTCGTCGCCCCCAACGGGCAGGAGCTCAATCCGAAGGTGCTCGGCCCGTACGAGCGCCAGCGGATGGCGGAGAACACGGTGCAGTACGAGGGCGACTACGACGCGGAAGCGTCGGTGAGCGCACCGACGCAGCGCACGCAGTACAAGCCGCGCGGCATCAACCCCGAAGACTTGTGAGCGAGACTTCGGCAGAACACGAGAGCCCGGCAGCGATGCCGGGCTCTTCGTTTAGGCGGGGTTCGTGCTCAGCGCTTGAGTGCGGATCTTGGCCCGGTACGCGTGGGCGTCGGCGATGCGCATCGCGTTGTCGAGCGTCAAACCGGCCAGCGGCGCGAAGCCGATCGACGCGCTGACCGCCGGGGTGCGCGTGCGCTCGCCCACGCGCACGGTCGCGATCGACGCGACGAGGTGTTCGGCCAAGCGGTCGGACTCGGCGCGTTCGGTGCCCGGGACGACGATGACGAACTCGTCGCCGCCGACGCGCGCGATCGTCGCGTCCGGGCCCGAGACCTCGCGCATCGTGGTCACCACGGCGCACAGCACTTTGTCGCCGGCGGCGTGACCGTAGCGATCGTTGACGACTTTGAAGCCGTCCAGGTCGACGAAGAACAGTGTCCCCGTCGTCGTGGCGGCGGTCGCGCGCAGCAGACCGCGGCGGTTGAGCGCGCCGGTGAGCGCGTCGTGCTCGGCGGCGTGGGTCGCCTCGTCGAGGCGATGCTCGAGGGTGACGCGCTCGTGCAGCAAGTAGCGCCAGCGCAAGATGACCGCCAGTCCGAAGACGAGCGCGTCGCAGACCGCCGAGACTTCGTAGAACCAGTGGTCGAGCAGCGGCATCCCGAGCGTCGTCGTATCGCGCACCAGCCGGTAGACGAGGTTCAGGGCCAGACAGCACAGCGCGACCAGCAGGTATCGGCCCGGCGGGAACGTGCGCGCGCGGGCCGCGGTGACGCCCAGCAGCACGACCATCCCGAAGCACAGCACGAAGGCGCGCAGCGGCTCGACATACGGATGCAGCGCCGGCACGGCGACCGACGCCAGCGCCAATGCCGTGGTCGGCGCGACGCCGAGCACCTGGAGCCAGAACAAGTCGCGTGCGTCGGTCCACAGCCGCAGGTACACGATGGCGAACGCGAGGTCGAAGACGCCGTTGAGAATGTCGAGCAGCATCACGCCGACCAGCGGCGGGATGCCCGGTCCGAGCGAGATGGCGCCGTCGCGCAACAGCTCGATCAACCCCAGCGTCGCGACGACGCCGATGTAAAGCAGGATGCTCAGGTCGCGGGTGAACGCGAACGCCGCGATCTGCAACAGAATCACCGCCAGCAAGATGCCGAGCATCACACCGCTCAGGCGCGCCCCGTCGATCGCCGCGTCGACGGTTGCATCCTCGGCGACCAAGCGAGGCGATCCCGCCGGGTCGGTCTCGACGCGAATCGGCGTCCCCGCCGCGATCGTGGCGGAAATCGGGACGGCCGGCACGACGTGGCCGAGCCGGCTCATGCCGACCGGCAGCATCGAGCCGGCTTGCACGGTCTGCCCGTCGACCGTCACCCGCATCACGCGCACGTCCGGCGGTCCGACGACGAACGACGCCTGCCCGCTGGCGTGCAGGGTGGTGGTGCCCGTCGAGGCGACGGCGGGACTCAGCGACGCGAAGGCGACGCCGGCCAAAACGGCCGCCGCCCATCCGATTCGTAACATCCGTGTAAATCGGTAATTCGCGTCCGCGGGCGCGTTACCCCGCGCTCATCTGTTTTTCATCTGTTATAAAAGCGTTCATTTTAGCCAACGATCGAACCAACCCACGATGCGCCGGCTGACGTCGCGCTGATCGGCCGGGCGATAGAACTCGTGCCCTTCGCCGGGGTAGATGACCAGCTCGGTCGGCACGTGGAACGCGCGCAGCGCCCGCCAGTACTCGTACGACTGCGTTACCGGTACCTCGGCGTCGCGGTCGCCGTGCAGCATCAGCGTCGGCGTGCGGACAGCCTTAACGAAATTGATAGGTGAGCTGCGCGCGTACACGCCCGGATCGTCGTACACCGAAGCCCCGAAGTACGGTATCATCCACGTGTCGATGTCGTTGGTGCCGTAGTAGCTCAGCCAGTCCGAGAGTCCGGCGCCGGCGACGGCGGCGTGAAAGCGGTGCGTCTGCGTCAGCGCCCACATCGTCATGTAGCCGCCGTAGCTCCAGCCGAAGATGCCGACGCGTTTCGGATCGACCGGCGCGACGTGCGCGACCGCGTCGAGACCGGCCAAGACGTCGCGCAGGTCCCCGTAGCCGAAGTCCTTGACGTTGGCACGCGTGAACGCTTCGCCTTGACCGTAGCTGCCGCGCGGGTTGGGCTCGAAGACGAGGTAGCCACGCGCGGCGAGGGTGGCTTGGAACGCCATTGGGCCGCTCGGGTAGGTCGGGTAATTCGCGAACGCCGGGCCGCCGTGGATGAGCGTGACGAGCGGATAGCGCACGCCGGCCTTCCAGCCGGGCGGATAGATCAGCCAGCCCTGGACGTGCATCCCGTCGCTCGTCCAGGTGATGCTGCGCGCCGCTCCGGTCGTGCGCGGCACCGTGTCGTTGGCGTGCGTCACGCGGCGCATCGCCGTGAGCGGACCGAGCGCGATCTCGGGAGGTGCCGTAATCGACTGGACGATCGTCGCGGCCAGCCGGCCGTCGCGCGAGAGCGAGACGCCGGCGTCTCCCGGCGCCAGCCCGGCGAAGCCGGTCGCGTAGATCGTCGCCTCGGCGCTCCAGAGCGCACGTTGTCGGCGCGCAAGCGTGTCGATCGACGCGATCACGCTGCGGCTTCCCGCCAGTTCCGTCGCCACGATGTTATCGCGCGATCCGTGCCAGGTGATCGTCGTGACGGACGCGTGCAGATTCGGCGTGACGTCCGTCGCCGCGCCGCCGCGCGCCGAGACCACCTCGACGTCGCCGCCGGTGACGGCCTCGTCGCTCATGATGCCGCCGATGTAGGCGATGCGCGTCCCATCGCCGTTCCAGCGCGGTGAGGCCAGCTGGAGCGTGGGGTGGTGGATCTCTTTGGTCGCGCCGCTGCGCGCGTCGATCGTGTAGAGGTCGGCGATCCACCAGTTCGCGTCGCCGTCTCCGTGCGCGGCGCTGACCGCGAAGCGGCGATCGTCGGGCGACCAGTCGTACTCGTACACGTTGAGATCCGCCGGCCCGAGCAGGCGAATCGCTCCGCCGCGCGCGGGCATGACCGCCAGCCGCTGCTCGTAGATTTTCGCACCGACCACGCCGGCGTCGGGTGTCGCCGGGTTGAGCGGGCTCGGCGTTTTCGGCGCACCCGGCGAGTACAGGAACGCGATGCGCGTGCCGTCGTGCGACCAACGCGGCGTGCTCAGTGGACCGCGCGCGTGCGTGAGCACGTGCGTGCGCAGCGTCGCGAGGTCGAGCAGCGCCAGCTGTCCCTGTCCCGTGGCGTCGGTGGTGACGAACGCCAGCGTGCGGCCGTCGGGCGACCAAGCCAGATCGCCCTCGTCGCAGCCGTTGCCGGCGCAGGCGCTCACGCGGCGCGTCGCGGTCGGATGCGCGACCGGCGCCAGCTCGACGTGCCCGGGGCCGCTGCCCTCGCTCTCGACCGACGCGATGTGCAGGCCGTCCGGTGAGAGCGCGACCTGCGCGTACTGGTGCACGGCAGCCAGCGCGGCCTCGATGCGCGGATAGGGTAGCGGGGCCGCTTGCGCGGTCCCGCCGAGCGCCGCGGCTGCCACGCACGCGAGAAGAAGCGCGAGTCGAGAGCGATGCGTCATGCGCGGGCGTTCACCGTCGCGGCGCGGGCACCCTCACAAGCCCGGGAAGGAGACGCGATGTGCGCGCACCCAGTCCTCGTCGACGTCGACGCCCAAGCCGGGACCCGACGGCACGATCGCCCACCCGTCCTCGACGGTGACGGTCGCGCGCGCGTACGGACTGGCGATGAACTGGCGCCCGTTGAGGTCCACCGGCGTGGTGATGCCGAAGGCCGAGAAGAGGTGCAGCGATGCGGCCAGACCGACGTCGGAGTCGGTCAAGCCCGATCCCATCAGCCGCACGCCGGAGTCTTCGGCGTACTGGCACAGGCGTCGCGAGAGCGTCAGGCCCCCGCTGCGCTGCACCTTCGCGATCGCGACGTCGACGGCACCGAGTTTGACGAAGGTCGCCAGGTCGCCGGGGTGGCGCAGCGACTCGTCGAGCGCGATCGGTACCGGCGAGCGGTCCCGCAGGCGGCGCAAGCCGTCGACGTCGTTGGCCGGCACCGGCTGCTCGAACGCTGCGACGCCGAGCGCGTCGAGCGCGCGCGCGACGCGCAACGCTTCGTCGACCGCGTAGCCTTGATTCGCGTCGACCCACAAGAACGCGTCGTCGCCGGCCGCTTCGCGCACGCGCTCGACGGTGCGCACGTCGTCGCGCTCGCCGTGCAGGCCGATCTTGACCTTGAAGGCGCGATAGCCGCGCGAACGGCCCTCGGCGACCGAGGCCGGCGCGCCGCCGGCACCCTCGGTCGACACGATCCAGCCGAGCGCGATGCGCTCGCACCGGCGCGCGCCGAGCAGCGCGGTCACCGGGACGCCGAGCGCGTGGCCCAGCAGGTCGTGCACGGCGACGTCGACCGCCGCTTTCGCCAGCGGCGCGCCGATCGAGAAGCCGCGGTTGATCGCACGATCGAAGGCGCGCGTGAGCCGGTCGAGATCCCACGCGTGTACGCCGAGCGCGACGGGCGCCAGATATCGATCGATCGTCGTCGCGATCGACTCGAGCGTCTCGTAGGTCCACGACGGGATGGGAGTGGCTTCACCCCAGCCGACGGTGCCGTCGGAGCCGGTGACTTTGACCAGCACGCGAACCGACGGGGCGCCGGCGCGCGCGACGCTGCCGCCGCTGACCGCGAAGTCGGCGAGCGTCGGCAGCGCGACGGGGAGCGTTTCGATCTGGGCGATGGTGAGGTCGTTCATCGGTCTTTCGGAGGAGCGGTGCTTTCGCGCAAGACGACGTCGGCGCGCGCGTGCCGCACGCGCAGCTCGCCGGCGGCCGGCTCGAGCGCCAGCTGCACGGCCAGCGCGCCCATCTCGACCAGCGGGATACGCACGGTCGAGATGGTCGGCGAGGCGTCGAGGGTGCCGGGGATGTCGTCGAAGCCGGCCAGCGAGAGCGTCTGCGGGACGCGGATGCCGCGTTCGCGCAGGACGCGCAGCGCACCGAGCGCCATCGCGTCGTTGAGCGCGACGATGCAGGTCGCCGCGCGCGCGCCGCCGCCGTCGAGGAGCGCGCGCATCGCAATCATCCCGCTCTCGCGCGAGAAGTCGCCGGGGACGATCGCCGCCGGGTCGAGCGCGAGCCCGTGCTCGGCGAGCCCTTCGGCGAAGCCGTCGAGCCGATCGCGCGTGGTCGTCAGCAGCGCGGGGCCGCCGATCACCGCGAAGCGGTGGTGGCCGAGCGCCACGAGAGCGCGGGCCAGCGCGCGCGCGCCGCCGACGTTGTCGGGCAGCACCGCGTCGCCGGTGACGTGATGGCGGCCGATGAACACCGGGCGTCCGCCGGTCGCGGCGAAGGCGTCGATCTGCGCGGCGAGGCGCTGGCTGTACGAGCGATCGTCGAGGCCGGACCCGGTCAGGATCAGCGCGTCGACGCGCTGCGAGCGCAACAGCCCCACGTACGCCAGCTCGCGCTCGGGATCGCGGTAGCTGTTGCAGACGGTGACCAGCCGGTCGGCGTCGGCCGCCGCGCGCTGCAGCCCGCGCACGATCTCGGAGAAGTACGGGTCGCTGACGTCGTGGAGGATCGCCCCGATCTGGGCGGTCCCGGCGCGGGCCAGCGCCTGCGCGTGGGCGTTGGGGACGTAGTGCAGCTCCTGGGCGGCCTGCAGCACGGCCTCGCGACGAGCGGGGTGGACCCCATCGGCGCGCCCGGAGATCACGCGTGAGGCGGTCGCGACGGAGACGCCGGCGCGGAGCGCGACGTCGCGGAGGCGGGCCGACATTGTCGCCGATCGTTTGAAAACGCTTTCTCTCAGACCTGCCGCCGGTGGTAGGAAATCGCGTTTTGAGCGTCGATACTGCGGCCGGTAGTGGCTGCAAACGCTTTCACGACCGTCGCCCCGGCGCGCTCCGGACTCGCCACCCGCCTGCTCGACTTGCTCGAGGCCTGGTGGCGCCCGGGGGCGTTTCTGATCGTCTGCCTGCTCGTGTGGTGGCTGGTCACCGCCAACGGCTGGATCAAGCCGTACCTGATCCCCTCGCCGGGTGCGGTCGTCGGCGAGTTCCGCACCGACACCGGCCTGCTGGCCCGGGCCACCGGGATCACGCTCTGGGAGACGGTGCTCGGCTTCGTCGTCTCGGTCGCGGTCGGGCTGGCCTTCGCGGTTGCGATCGTGTACTCGCGCGGCGTCGAGCGTACGCTCTACCCGCTGCTGCTGGCCGCCCAGGTGGTGCCGAAGATCGCGATCGCGCCGCTGTTCGTGGTCTGGCTCGGCTTCGGTCTCGCACCCAAGGTGCTGGTCGCGGTGCTGCTGGCGTTCTTCCCGGTGGTCATCTCGAGCGTCGCCGGCCTGCGCGCGGTCGATCCCGAGCTGCTCGATCTCGCCGCGACGATGGGCGCGACCCCGTGGGACTCGTTCGCGAAGATCCGCTTCCCCGCCGCGCTGCCGCACATCTTCGCCGGCCTCAAGGTCGCCGTCACCTTCGCCGTCGTCGGCGCCGTCGTGGGCGAGTTCGTCGGCGCGAACGCCGGCCTGGGCTATCTCGTGCAGAAGGCCAACGGCGATCTCGACACGCCGCTCTTGTTCGCGGGCCTCATCGCGATGTCGGTGATCGGCATCGTCCTCTTCGCCGTGCTCGAGATCCTCGAGCACCTTGCCGTGCCGTGGCGCACGGCCGTCGCCGAACGCGACCTCTCCGTCACCTCATGACCTCGGAAAGGACTGGAATGCATCGTTTCGTCCGCGCGCTCGTCGCGTCGACCCTGCTCGCCGGCGTGCTCGGCCCGGCCGCCGCCGGCGCGCAGCCCAAGCCGCTCCACAAGCTCACCTTGATGCTCAATTGGTATCCGTACGGCGAGCACGCGGCGTTCTACTACGGGCTCTCCAAGGGCTATTACGCGGACGAAGGGATCGACTTGACGATCCAACCCGGCGGCGGCTCGACGCAGACGGTGCAGGCCGTCGCGGCCGGCAAGGTCGACGTCGGCTACGCCGACACGCCCGCGCTGCTCAAGAACGTCGCGGCCGGGGCCAGCGTGAAGAGCATCGGCGTCATCCTGCAGACGACGCCGGCGGCGATCCAGTTCTTCGACACGCAGCACATCACGTCGGTCGCGCAGATGAAGGGTCACAGCGTCGCCGGCAGCCCGGGCGACGCGGCCTACGAAACGCTCAACGCGGTGCTCGAAGCGAATCACGTCTCGCCCGACGCGGTGCAGCGCATCAACGTCGATCCGTCCGGCAAGCTCGCCGCGGTCATCTCGGGCCGCGCGGACTCGCTGGTCGGCTTCTACAACGATCAGGCGCCGACGATCGAGGCCCGTACCGGCAAGAAGGTCGACCTGCTGCGCTACGTCGACAACGGGGTCAACTTTTACGCCACCGGATTGGTCGCCAACGACGACACGATCGCCAAGCAGAAGCCGCTGCTGCAGGCGTTCCTGCGCGCCACGCAACGCTCGTACGCCGAAGCGATCGCGCACCGCGCCGACGCCGTCGCGGCGGAGGAGAAGCTGGCCGAGAAGCCGCCGGCCGCCGACGTCCTGACCAAGCAGTGGGACGAGACGATTGCGCTGCTGCACACGCCGCGCACCAAGAGTCTGCCGGTCGCGGTCGACGACGAGAACGACTGGAAGACGACCATCGGCGTCGTCGCCAAGTACCTCGGCCTGACGAACCCCGGCGCGCCGAGCGCGTACTGGGACGCGTCGATCGCCCGGAAGTGACGACGGCGGTGGCGACGCGGGTCGGGACGGCGGCGGTCCGCTTCGAGGACGTCGCGGTGCGTTTCTCGACGCGCCGCAAGACGACCGACGCGGTCGGCGGCGTCTCGCTCGACGTCGCGCCGGGTGAGTTCGTCTCGATCCTGGGCCCGTCGGGCTGCGGGAAGTCGACGCTGCTCAAGGTCGCGGCCGGCCTGGTGCGCGCCTCGCACGGGCGGGTCGAGCTGCTCGGCCGCCCGGTCGCGGGACCGCAGCGCGAGATCGGCTTCGTGTTCCAGCGCGCGGCCTTGCTCGAGTGGCGCAGCACGCGCAGCAACATCCTCTTGCAGGCCGAGATCCGTAAGCTCGAGCGGCGCGAAGCCGAGCGGCGCGCCGACGAGCTCATGGAGCTGACCGGTCTGCGCGGGTTCGAGAACGCCTACCCGCACGAGCTCTCGGGCGGCATGCAGCAGCGCGTCTCGCTCTGCCGCGCGCTGCTGCACCGGCCGCCGGTGCTGCTGATGGACGAGCCGTTCGGCGCGCTCGACGCGCTCACGCGCGAGCAGATGAACGTCGAGCTGCGCCGCATCTGGACCGAGACCGCGACCAGCGTCCTGTTCGTGACCCACTCGATCCCTGAGGCCTTCTACCTCGCCAATCGCGTCGTCGTCATGACGCCGCGGCCGGGGACGATCGCGCACGTGTTCGACGTCGATCTGCCGCTCGAGCGCAACTACGCGCAGACCATGACTTCTTCGGTGCTGGCCGAGCTCGGCGAGCACGCGCGCCGGCTGCTCGGCGCGTCCGCCCACACGGAGTAAACGATGTCACGCCGCACCGTCGGGATCGCCATGAACGGCGTCACCGGCCGCATGGGGATGAACCAACATCTGGTCCGCTCGATCGTCGAGATCCGCCGCCGCGGCGGGATCCGGCTCGACGACGGCACCGTCATCTGGCCCGAGCCGGTCCTGGTCGGTCGCGACGCCGGCAAGCTCGAGCGGCTGGCCCGCGAGCACGGTATCGAGCGCTGGACGACCGACGTCGACGCCGCGATCAACGATCCGGCCTGTGAGATCTTCTTCGACAGCGCCACCACCGGCGCACGGCCCGGCCTGATCGAGAAGGCCATCGCCGCGCGCAAGCATGTCTACTGCGAGAAACCGTTGGCGCCCACGCTCGACGAGGCGCTGCGCATCGCGCGGCTGGCGCGCGAGGCCGGGATCAAGAACGGCATCGTGCACGACAAGCTGTTCTTGCCGGGGTTCCGCAAGCTCGCGCGGCTGGTGCAGAGCGGCTTCTTCGGGCGCATCTTGTCCGTGCGCGGCGAGTTCGGGTATTGGGTCTTCGAGGGCGATTGGGGCCAGCCCGCGCAGCGGCCGTCGTGGAACTACAAGCTCGACGAGGGCGGCGGCATCATCCTGGACATGTTCTGCCACTGGCGCTACGTGCTCGAGTTCCTGATCGCGCCGGTGCGCGCGGTCGCGGCGCTGGGCACGACGCACATTCCGACGCGCGTCGACGAGCGCGGGCGCGCCTACGAGGCGACGGCCGACGACGCGGCCTACGGGATCTTCGAGCTGGACGGCGGGATCGTGGCGACCATCAACTCCTCGTGGTGCGTGCGCGTCGACCGGCGCGAGCTGGTCGAGTTCCAGGTCGACGGGACGCACGGCAGCGCGGTCGTCGGCCTGCGCGAGTGCAAGCTCCAGCCGCGCGAGCTGACGCCGCGGCCGGTCTGGAACCCCGACGTCCCCAACCCGATCGACTTCGCGGCCTCGTGGAGCGATGTTCCGGAGAGCGACGAGTTCGACAACGGGTTCCTCGTGCAGTGGGAACAGTTCTTGCGGCACGTCGTGCGCGACGAGCCGTTCCCGTACGACTTCCTTTCGGGCGCGAAAGGCGTGCAGTTGGCCGAGGCCGGTCTGCAGGCATGGCGCGAGCGGCGCTTCGTCGACCTGCCCGCGCTCGCGCTCGAGCCGGTGCCGACGTGATGCCGACGACGACGGTGCTGCGGCTGCCGCGCGCCGATCGCACGCTGGTGCCGTACGTGCCCGCGTCGACGCCCCGGTGGTCGCTCGCGTCGCAACCGCCGGCGCGCACTCGCGTCGCGTACGCCGCGGCGCACGTCGTCGCCGACCCGTTGGCCGACGCCGATCCGGCGAGCGGGGGCGCGATCGACTGGGACGCGACGCTGGCGTATCGCCGGCATCTGTGGTCGTTGGGCTTCGCGGTCGCCGAGGCGATGGATACCGCACAACGCGGAATGGGTCTGGGCTTCGCGGACGCGCAAGAGCTGATTCGGCGCTCGGCCGCCGAGGCGCGCGCCGTCGGCGGCGGCATCGGCTGCGGCGCCTCGACCGACGATCTCGCGCCGGGCGTTGCGCACGACCTGACCGCGATCGAGCGCGCGTACGCCGCCCAGTGCGCGTTCGTGGAGGAGCAGGGCGGCACGGCGATCGTGATGGCCTCGCGGGCGCTGACGCGGGCCGCGCGCGCCGCCGACGACTACCTGCGCGTCTACGGGACCGTGCTCGGCGGCCTGCGGCGGCCGGCGATCTTGCATTGGCTCGGGCCGATGTTCGATCCCGAGCTGACCGGGTATTGGGGCAGCACCGATCTCGATCGCGCGACCGACACCTTCGTCGCGATCGTCACGGCGAACGCGGCCAAGATCGACGGGGTGAAGATCTCGCTGCTCGACGCGCAAGGTGAGATCGCGCTGCGCCGCCGGCTTCCGGCCGGGGTGCGCGTCTACACGGGCGACGACTTCAACTACCCCGAGCTGATCGCCGGCGAGGGCGAGCACCACAGCGATGCGCTGTTGGGCATCTTCGACGCGATCGCGCCCGCCGCGCGCGCCGCGCTGGCGGCGCTCGACGCCGGCGACCTCGAACGCTACGAGCGGATCCTCGCGCCGACGGTCACGCTTTCGCGCGAGCTGTTCCGCGCGCCGACCTCGGCCTACAAGACCGGGATCGTGTTCCTGGCGTACCTGAACGGCTGGCAGGACCACTTCCGGATGCTGGGCGGTGCCGAAGGAGTGCGCTCGGTCGTGCACCTGGCGCGCGTGCTCGAGCTGGCCGACGCGGCCGGCCTCATTTCGGACCAGGAACGTGCCGCGTCACGCGCGGCGCGCGTGTTCGCCACGGCCGGCATCGACTGATGGACCGCGCGCGGCTCTCGCTCAACCAGTACACGGTGCGGCCGTGGTCGCTGGATGCGGCGATCGACGCCTGCGTGCGGCGCGAGATCCCGTCCATCGCCGTGTGGCGCGACAAGCTCGCCGAAGCCGGCGTGGCGGGCGCCGCCGCGCGCCTGCGCGACGCCGGTCTGCGCGTGTCGAGCCTGTGTCGCGGTGGCTTCTTTCCGGCGCCGAGCGCGAACGAGCGCGCGCGCCGCGTCGACGACAACCGCCGTGCGATCGAGGAAGCCGCCGCGATCGGTGCGCCGCTGCTGGTGCTGGTCTGCGGCCCGGCCGAAGGTCAACCGTTACCGGAAGCGCGAGCGCAGGTCGCCGACGGCATCGCGCAGGTCGCGGCCGACGCGTTGGCGGCCGGGGTGCGCCTGGGCATCGAGCCGCTGCACCCGATGATGATCGCCGAACGCTCGGTGATCGCGAGCTTGCGCGAAGCCAACGATCTGGTGGAGCGGATCGGCGCGCCCGGCGTGCGCGTCGTGTGCGATCTCTACCACATCTTTTGGGACGCCCACGTCGAGAGCGAGATCGCGCGCGCCGGCGCCACCATCGCGGGCTGTCACGTCTCCGACTGGACGACGCCGCGCGGCGACGTCACCGCCGATCGCGCCATGCTCGGCGAGGGCTGCATCGACGTCGCCGGCCTGGTCGGGCACGTCGAACGCGCCGGCTACGCCGGCGACATCGAGATCGAGATCCTCAACGCGACCGCGTGGCAGGGCGATCTCGACGCCTGGCTCGACCGCGCGCTCGAGCGCTACCTCACTATAGGTCCAGCTGACGCATGCGTTCAGCTCGATCGTTGTTCGCCCAGTATCGCGAAAGATTGACCCCCACCTCGGCCGTATAACCTTGCAATCCACCGAGGAGCGTGATCTCGTCTTTCGAAAGGTCCGGGTGCCACAGGTCGACGATGAGGACGATGCGTTCCTCATGGCTGGAGTTCCAGGCCTCGTGCACGAACGAATCGTCGAAGACTAGGGTCTTCCCGCGCTCCCAGCGGCGGGTGATCCCGTCTACACGGATGCCGCAATCCAGCGGTACGGAGATGCCCAGGTGACACCGCAACCGCATGTTTGTCGGCCCGCGATGGGGAGCGATCGCCGTGCCGGGAGCCATGCGAGAGAAATACGCGAGCCCGGCGTGTGTCCGGATAACGGCGCTGGAGGAGAGGACTTCCATCGTCGTCGGCACCAGCGCACAGCGCTCCTCGTGGATACGACCACGTTCGAGCAGGAGCATCACGTTCCAGGCGCCCGTGCGGGAGATACGCTCCGTCTCGGAGTGGAAGTGCTCGCTTGCGAGAGCGGTGAGCTCACGACATATCTCCGGTGCCGCGCGTTCGAGGTCTTTCGCCACTGAGAAGCCCGACGCGTCCCACCATGCCTGGGAACGCAGATCCGGATAGAACCGCATCGAGCGCGCCGGATCGGCATCGCGAAGCTGCGCAATGTAGGTCGCGAAGCGCGGCGGTATCGATCCCGACTCCACGAACTCGTCAAGCGGTTTGCTCGGCTTGACCGCGAGTACTTCTGCCGCGGTGACTTTGGGGACCGCGCCTACTCGATCGAGCGCCGCAAAGATCGTAAACGGCTGTGCGGCATGCTCGTTGAGCGAGCGATGCACTTGGGTGGCGAGAAAGGAAAGAGCCTTGTCGTCCAGCTGCGGGAGCGTGGCTAGCAGGTTGGCCAGCGCCAACCACTGCGTGGGCGACAACCGCTTGTCCCATGCGGTGTTCCATGAGCATAGGGCTTCAACCGACGCCCGTCCGTGGCGGGCGGCCTCATCGAAGGAGTTTGCAGCCAGAGCATGGAGGCCGAGCCAGATCAGCGGCTCGGCAACGATCGACGGCCCGAGCGTCGCACCAATCAGTCCTTGGCGAGCAGCCTCGTCGTGGAACGTCGTGGACAACAGCGCCGAATACGCTTCGAGGAGCGATTCCTCGTTCTCGGCCGTGACGTGCTCCGTGCACGAAACCAAGATGGGCGGTAGCCGCGCCCCGAGCTTCCGCGCGGCCCGACCGAGAGCCGCTGCTCGATGAAGCCACGCCGTGGGTCCCTTGTTTTTGGCCTGTTGCTGCTCGGCGAGATTCGCGATATGAAGGACGAGGAGATCACTGGCATCGGACGCCGGAACGCGAATCAACCTGTTCTCGAAACGATCGTAGAGCGTCAGGACGTCCTCGCCGTCCGGCGCCCTCGTCGCCGCCGTCGTCAAGCTCCTACGATCGAGTGCGCAGAACAGGTAGGCGAGTCGCTCCGCTTCCTCACCTGCACAGAGCCGGACGAGGTCACGGTCTGAAAGCGGGATGAGCGAGCTCGCGAACGTGTCGGTCGAGTAGACACTGTGAAGTAAGCCGGCGATGCAGAGGTCGTCGCGACAATCCCACGCTTCGAGGATGCCAAAAGTCTGCGTGAGGTGAACGAAGAGTGACGCCATGCCGTGCGGCATCAAGTGAGCGTCGCGTCGCCGCAGTTCGTCGGCGACGATCGCATACTTGGCCGCTAGAGACGCAACGGTTTCCATCATGCGTCGTTGAGGTGCTTTCGCCGTGCGGAGAAGTATCGCACGTCGAACACGAGGGCGATGAGGGTGACGAGAACCGGGCCCCAAAGGCCCGGTTCGGCGCGATGCGATATCCCCCACGCGATCCAAAGCAGCACCGCGAGCGTGGTTGAGGCGATTCCGCACCAGAGATCGGTCTTCATTCGTTAGGTCATCCTTAGGCGAGTCCGCCGGCGGTAACGCCGCATCCGAAATGTTGGAGGATCGCCGCGACTCCGCCTACCGCTCCGGCAGCCGCGGCTGCCACTTGCATGCCGGGCATGAAGAGCATGACGAGTCCTGCGGCGCCGACAGCCGAACCATAGAAGTCGAGGTCTTCGCACTGTGCCTGGTTGAACGCGATTTCACCGATGTCGTCGTCATCGGCGGACGTGATCTCGCCGAGATCACCTTCATAGCCATCGCCGAAATCCCCGTCGCCGCCATCGTCACCGCCGGACGGTGGCGTAGGCGCCTTGACGATCATGGGCTTTTTGAGGCTCGCGAACGGCGAGGCAATGAGGCCTTGACTCTGCGGATACGCGCCGGCACTCCCGGTGAAATCGTCGTCGCCGCGCCAGAGGCCGACGTTGTCGACGACGGCGGCGATGCGATAGGTTCCATCCGAAGCTCGCATCGAGGCCGCGGCCCGATTTCCGAGCGAGTCGACGACGTGGCACAGGCCGTCGGTAGTGTAATACGCGAGCCGCTGAGTGCCACTAGCGTCCTCCGCCAAGGTCGCGGGGGCTCCGGATTTCATCGCGCCAATCTTGAAGCGACCGCTCGACGTGGTATACCAACCGGGCCGTTTGGGCAGCGCGGCGCTCAACACGAGGCGGCTACCATTCGACGATGTCGAGCGCGTGAATGCGGCGCCGAACGCGAAGCTCCCGAGAAAGTCTCCCGAGGTCGTATGAATCGCGAGCGCGTGCCCGCTTTGACTCGAGCTGACTTGGAACCCGCTATGGCCGAGTGCGGTCGTCCCCTGTCGCGCTGAAATGCGAAGTGACGCGGGATCGGCCGAGCCGGGGGAGCCGGAGGTCGACGGCCGGGGGATTGACCCGCCTCCCGAACAGGACGCCAAGAAGGCACCGCTTGCGGCGACGAACGAAAGGCGCGAGAGACGCATGGAATGTGATTCCACCCGAGTTCTCCTCAACATGGTTTGAAACAATGACGCGTGCGCGTGTGCAATGATCATGACTCGCGTACGCCGTCTTGCGTTTTACGACCGCGTCGAATTGCTGCCTTTTCGTTTCCTTGAAGTCGCTATCGAAAATGAGAGTAGCGCACTCGCGATGCCGTCGCGTATCAGGCTTGAAAAATTCGCGCTACGGGATCGCGCGGACGACGCCTCCGTCCACGCGTAGGGCGGAGCCGCTCGTCCCCGACGCGGCGGGCGTGCAGAGATAGACGATCAGGTTCGCCACCTCGTCGGAGGTGAGGAAGCGCTTGAGCAGCGACGTCGGGCGCGCGGTCTCGAAGAACTGGCGCTCCATCTCGGCTTCGCTCACGCCGCTGCGCTCGGCCAGTTGCTTGACGAACGTGCCGACGCCTTCGGACTTCGTCGGACCGGGCAGCACGCTGTTGACGGTCACGCCGGTACCGGCCACGCTTTCGGCGATGCCGCGCGCCAAGGCGATCTGCGCGGTCTTGGTGACGCCGTAATGGATCATCTCGACGGGGATCTGCAGGCCCGACTCGCTCGAGACGAAGATCACCCGGCCCCAGTTGCGCGCTTTCATCCCCGGTAGGTACGCGCGGGTGAGCCGCACGCCGCTCAGGACGTTGGCCTCGAAGAAGCGCAGCCAGTCCGCGTCGTCGATCTGCTCGAACGGCTTGGGCTCGAAGATGCCGAGGTTGTTGACGAGGACGTCGGCGAGCGGGTGCGCGGCGACGAGCGCCTCGCAGCCGGCCGCGGTGGCGAGATCGCCGGCGAAGCCGCTCACGTCGGCGCGCGGGACCGCGCCGCGAATGCGGGCGATCGCATCGTCGACGCGCGTTCGGGTTCGGCCGGTGACGACGACGCGCGCGCCTTGCGCGGCGAGTCCCTCGGCGGCGGCATAGCCGATGCCGGCCGTCGAGCCGGAGACGACGGCGACTTTTCCGGTGAGATCGAGATCGAGCATCGCGCCGTACGACCCGATCAGGCGGCCGGGGGCTGCGCTTTCTCGCGCGCGGCCATGCGGGCGCGCTGCGGCTCGACGGTGTACTTCGGATCGAGTGCCGATTGCTTGCCGGCCGCCAGCACGGTGAAGCGCTCGCACATCCCGGCCGCCGCGACGCACGCGGCCGCGATCGTCGAGACGGTGCGGCTGCGCCGGCCGAGCAGGCCGAGCACGGCGCCGGTCAGGGCGAGCGTGTTGGTCGCGCGCTGCAGCGCGCCGGCCCGGCCCGTGTGGTACGGCTCGGCGAGCAGCGGCCCCAGCCGTGTCTCCATGATTCCGCCGACGCCGACCATCGCGAGCGCACCGCCGATCATCAGCCGTCGTGCCGATCCGCTTTCGGCGAGCGGCGCGAACGCGACGCCCGCCGAGCCGGCGGCCGCCACCGCGCTCGAGGCGAACAGGAACGGCAGCACGTCGTGCGCTTCGTGCCACGCCGGCGTCGCGGTGTCGGCGACCAGCGCGGCCGTGTACGTCGCCAGCGCCGGGCCGACCAGGCCGGCCAGTGCCTCACCGGCGTACTGGGTGCGCCGCCAGCCCAGCAACTCGGCCAGCGTCGAGCCGCCGAGCGCGGCGCCGTACGCGCTGAAGATCCACGTCCCCACGCTCATCGGCGAGGTCGGCTTGAAGACGCGCAGCATGTTGTAGAAGCGTGCGGGCCGACCGAGGTCGACGATGAGCAGCGGTCCGGCGAGCGCGATCGCGGCCAGCGCCGCGCGCTTCTCGGCGTTCGCGAGCTTGTGCGCGCCGCGCATGCGGGCGCACGCCATCGCGACCGCGCCGGCACCGGCCAAGCCGCCGAGCCAGAAGTAGACGTCGATGTACCAGCCCCAGATGTGCGGCCGCACGATCGGCTTGCCGTAGTACGAGTCGCTCATTGCCGCTTCGTTCCGAGCGCCGCCAGCGCGGTGACGCCGACGATCGCGAGCGCGGCCAGGCCCGCGTGTTTCCAAATCGACAGCAGATCGCGTGTGGTGTCGATCGGATCCGGCGGCAAACCGTAGACCTCGGGCTTGTCGAGCAACAGGAACATCGAACCGCCGCCGCCGATCCCGTCGTTCTGGTCGCGGAGATAGAGCGACGCGTCGGTGTACATCCCGCCTTCGCGCACCTTGGCCAGTCGTGCGTCGGCCCGCGCGCGCAGCTCGTCGAGCTCGCCGAATTGGATCGACTGCGTCGGACAGGCCTTCGCGCAGGAGGGTTCCTCGTTGTCCTTGAGCCGGTCGTAGCAGAGCGTGCACTTGGCGGCGCGGCCGGTCTCTTCGGAGCGCCCGATGACGCCGAACGGGCAGGCCGGCACGCAGTAGCCGCAGCCGTTGCAAACGTCCTGCTGCACGACCACCGTGCCGTGCTCGGTGCGGAAGAGCGCACCGGTCGGGCAGACGTCCAGGCACGCCGCGTGCGTGCAGTGCTTGCAGACGTCGGACTCCATCAGCCAGCGCCCGGACTGTTCGACGAACGCGACGTGGCGCCAGGTGGTCGCGGAGAGCGCGCCGGTGTTGTCGTACGACTCGCCGCTGAAGTCGTAGCCGTCGCTGGGGATCTGGTTCCACTCCTTGCACGCGACCTCGCACGCTTTGCAGCCGATGCACAGCGTCGTGTCGGTGAAGAAGCCCACGCGCGGCTGCGCCTCGTCGCCGTAGGTGGCTTGTTCGCGCGGCGCGCCGGTCGCGTCGAAGAGCTCCATCAGTCCTCCGTCTCCAGTCCCGCGCGGGTGCGGTACTCGTTGAGCAGCTCGACCACCGCGCGTCCGCGCGGCCGCCGGCCGGGACGAATGTCGCAGGTCGTCGCCTTCGACTCGCCGATGTGCACGTTCGGGTCGGCCGTCATCGGCCACAGGTCGTTGGCCGCGTCGCCCGTCACCAGGCCTTGGAAGCCCCAATGGTACGGCAGCCCGACGACGCAGGTCGTGCGGCCCTCGACGCACTCGTCGTGCATACGCTCGGTGACCAGCACGCGCGCCTCAATCGCGCTGCGGGCGGTGATGATCGTCGCCCAGCCGCCGTTCTCGAGGTTGCGCAGGCGCGCCAGCGCGGGGCTGATCTCGCAGAACATCTCCGGCTGCAGCTCGGAGAGATGCGGCACCATGCGCGACATCCCGCCTGCGGTGTGGTGCTCGGTCAGCCGGTAGGTCGTCGTGATGAACGGGTACACGCGCGCGTGCGGATCGCCGTCGACCGGCTGCAGCTCGTTGTGGACGTGCGGCCAGTGCTCGCGGGTCGGGCTGGCGCGCTGCGTGTAGAGCGCGTTCTTGAAGGGCGACTCCTCCGGCTCGTAGTGGGTCGGCAACGGACCGTCGAGCAGCCCGTCGGGCGCGAACAGCCAGCCTTTGCCGTCGCCTTGCATGATGAACGGCGAGACGCCGTCGAGCGCCTTCTCCGCGGTCGCGCCGTCGGGCGGCACGTAGTCGGGTCGCTTCGTCTTGTCGAAGTCGGGGACGTCGGGGCCGGTCCACTCGCCCTTCGCCTCGTCGAACCACATGAGTTTCTTGCGCTCGCTCCACGGTTTGCCGGCCGGATCGGCGGAAGCGCGGTTGTAGAGGATGCGCCGATTGGCCGGCCACGCCCAGCCCCATTCGGGCGCGATCTCGCTCTGCTCGTTGCCGGGCTTCCGTCGGGCTGCCATGTTCTGGCCGTCGGCGTACACGCCGCAGTAGATCCAACAGCCCGCTCGCGTCGAGCCGTCCGCCTTCAGTTGCGTGTAGGTCGAGATCGGCTTGTCCTCGGCGTCGTAGCCGTTGATCTCTTGCAGGACCGCGTCACCGTCGGGATCGTGCTGCGATCCCGTGGTCGGGTAGTCCCAGGTGAGGTCGAGCACCGCGCGGTCCTTCGGGTCGTTCTTCGCGGCCAGCTTGGCGCGGATGCGTTTGCCCAACTCGTAGTAGAACCACAGCTCCGAGCGGCAGTCGCCCACCGGCTCTTTCGCCTGATGGCGCCATTGCAAGAGCCGCTGCGTGTTGGTGAACGAGCCTTTCTTTTCGGTGTGGTCGGCGGCGGGGAGGAAGAAGACTTCGGTCTTGATGTCCTCGGTGCGCAGCTCCCCGCGGTCGATCTCCGGCGAGGTGTGCCAGAACGCCGCACTCTCGATCTCGAACAGGTCGCGCACGACGAGCCAGTCCAGCTTCGCCATCGCGCGGCGATGGAGCGATGCGTTCGCGGAGCCGACCGCCGGGTTCTCGCCGACGACGAAGAAGCCCGGCACCTTGCCGTCGAGCATCGCCAGGATCGACGGATACGTCGAGTGGTCGCCGGTTGCCCGCGGCAGGTAGCCGAAGCAGAACTCGTTCTCCGGCGTGGCGCGATCGCCGTACCACGATTTGAGCAGGCTGACCGTGTAGGCGTCCATGTGCGCCCAGTAGCCGGCCTTCGACGAAACGGCGTCGACGAACGTCTTCAGGTCGGTGTGGTCGACCATCGGCGTCGGGATGTAGCCCGGCAGGATGTCGAACAGCGTGGGGATGTCGGTCGAGCCTTGGATTGAAGCGTGGCCGCGCAGGGCGAGGATGCCGCCGCCGGGGCGCCCGATGTTGCCGAGCAGCAGTTGCAGGATCGAGGCGGTCCGGATGTATTGCACGCCGACGGTGTGCTGCGTCCACCCGACCGCGTAGCAGATGGCGGTCGTCCGTTCGCGCCCGGAGTTCTCGGCCATCGCCTTGGCGACGTTGAGGAAGTCCGCCGCCGGCGTCCCGCAAATCTTCTCCACCATCTCCGGCGTGTAGCGCGCGAAGTGCCGTTTGAGGATCTGGAAGGCGCAGAACGGATCTTGCAGCGTCGGATCGACGTGCGGCGGTTTGCCGTGCTGCAATGTCGGGCCGCTCCCGCCCTTGCCGGAGCCCTCACCGGACTGCGCGCTCGTGCGCTGACCGGCGGCGCCGTGCATCGCAATGCCGCGGTATTGCCACGAGGTGAAGTCGTACTCCCGGGCTGCGGGATCGAAGCCGGAGAAGAGACCGTCGAGCTCCTCGGTGTCGCGGTAGCGCTCGTCGATGATCGTCGACGCGTTGGTGTAGGCCTTGACGTACTCGTCGAACCACAACCCGTTGTCGAGCACGTACTTGATGATGCCGCCCAGGAACGCGATGTCGGAGCCCGGGCGGATGCGTACGAAGTCGTGCGCGACGGCGCTGGTGCGGGTGAAGCGCGGGTCGACGTGGATGACGCGCGCACCGCGCTCGCGCGCTTCCATCACCCATTGGAACCCGACCGGATGGTTCTCCGCCATGTTCGAGCCCATGATGAGGATGCAGTCGCTGTTTTGCAGGTCCGCCGGAAACGTCGTGGCCCCGCCGCGGCCGAATGAGGTGCCTAGACCAGGCACCGTCGAGCTATGTCAAATTCGGGCTTGATTCTCGACTTGCACTATCCCCAAGCCCGTGTAGAGCTTCTTCATGAGATAGTTCTCTTCGTTGTCGAGCGTCGCGCCGCCGAGGCTGGCGATGCCGAGCGTGCGCCGCAGCGGCCGTCCCTGCGCGTCACGGTCTTCCCATGTCTTTTCGCGCGTCGCAATGACGCGGTCGGCGATCATGTCGACGGCCGTGTCGAGGTCGAGCGACTCCCAGCGCGTGCCGTGCGGGCGGCGGTACTTCACCTTGTACTCGCGCAGCGGGCTCTGCGTCATCGTGCGACTCGCGGAGCCTTTTGGACACAAGCGGCCGCGCGAGAGCGGCGAGTCCGGATCGCCCTCGATCTGCACGACCTTGTCGTCTTTGACGTAGATCCGTTGACCGCAGCCGACCGCGCAGTACGGGCACACCGACTGCACGACTTTGTCGGCGGTCGCGGTGCGCGGCGTCAGCGCCGCCGAGGCGTCGGAACGAGCGGCTTCGGCGAGGCCGAAGCGGTCGCGGCCGAGTTGCCGCAGGAACGCCAACGGGGCGCGCGGACGATCCGAAGCATCCATGGCCGAGCGTTACCCACGGAATGGGGCCTCACCCGCTGCTCCCGTCGGCCGCCTGGCTAAGGGCGCGAACGGCGCGTTCGACCGCGTCGGGCGGCGTGTCGGGTGCGAGCGGGGCGCCCAGGCGTGCGTCGATGCGCCAGCGTTCGCCGGTACGCGCGTAGGCGAAGCCGAGCGGCACGAGCGGGACCCTCGCGCCGGCGCGCTGCGCCAGGTTCGCGATCGTTCGGTAGCCGGCCGCGAACGGGAGAAACCCGTCGCCGTCGCGTGCCGGCCGCGGCGCATCGCCCGGCGTGGGATCGACGAGCGGATACCCTTCCGGAAACACCACGACGACGCGGCCGTCGCGCAACAGGTGCGCGGCGTCCCGCAGTCCGCGGCGCAGATAGCCCATCAGCTCGCTCGCCGCGAAGGCGCGCGCGTGCGGGAGCGCGGCTGGCCGCAGGACGACCGGCCAACCGGCCAGCGCGCAGGCGCGCTCCATCCAGCGGCGCTGCCGCGCGTTCGCCGTCCAGTCGAGCGCGACGACGATGTGCACCGGCCGCGGCAGCCGCGTCAACAGCACGGCGCCGTCGAGCAGATGGTGGTAGTGCCGCGCGACGATCAGTGCCGGCCCCGCGCGCGGCAGGTGCTCGAGGCCGCCGACGTCGACGGCGGCGGTCTGCGTCGCGAGCGCCCAGTGCGCGATCAGCCGCGGGCCGAGCGCGCCGAGCGGTGGGTAGCGGCTCACCGGGCGCCGGCGAGCCGCGCGCGCCGCGGCCGCGGCCGCACGGCGAGCGTCGCGGGCGCGAGGCTGAGCGCGACCCCGATCAGCGCGACCGGCCACATTCCCGCCGCCAACGCGAGCACGATCGACCAGGCGACGTTGGTCGCGTAGACGGCGTACGGCATCGCCGCCGGCGAGGCGGGAGCGGAGCGCTCGTGCCACGACCAGCGCGCGAGGCCGATGAACGCCAGGCCCGTGCCGAACCAGCCTGCCAAGTTTCGCAGCGGCATCCCGAAATACGGACCGCGCTCGAACCATTGCCAAAAGTGCAGGTACTGCAACTGCGGCGCCGCCATCGACGGATCGAGCACGAGGTCCCACGCGACCAGGAAGTAGGTGCCCAGGACGATCGACGCGAGCGTGCGGCGCGGTCGCGCGCGCACGATCGTGTCGGCCAGCACGAACGAGGCGAAGCCCATGTAGAACCACGCCAGCGGGATGGTGAACGGCACGCGGCCGAAGAGTTTCGGACCCAGGAACGCCAGGTACGCGTAGCCGCCGAACGGCCATCCGGTCTTCGTTCCAGTCAGCTCGGCGGTCGCCGAGAGCACCGTCGCGGCCACGAAGAAGAGCAGCGTGCGCCGCCAGCCGTACGCCCACCCGCCGTACGCCAGCATCGCCAGCGCGCCGAGGATCATCCCCGTGCCGCCGGCCCGTTCGAGCGCGAAGGTGTAGAACGCCGCGGCACCCGGCGAGTGCGCCCACAGCTCCGGATGCGGGATCGCGATCAGGATGCCGAACAGGCCGAACACCATCGCGACCACGTGCGCGATGACGAGCGCCCACGCGACGCGCTTCACGCCGGCTCGTCCACCAGCGTGCGCCCGCGCCAGGTGTGCCGGCGGCGCAGCGCGCTCGCGCCCAGGAGTGCGAGCGCCGGGAGATCGGCGAGCGGCGAGAGCCAGTAGGTCCACGGCGGGCGCACGTACGCGCGCCGGGTCCCCACCAGCACGCCGACACGCATCGCGACCAGCGCGGTCGCCACCGTGCGCACGAACGCCGCGCCGGTGACCACCTTGCCGGCCGCGAAGGCCAGCACGAGCAGCGGCAACGGCATCCCTTGCGCGAGGACCAGCTCGGCGAACGTCAGCCAAAAGCGCGCCGGCGTCACGTATCGATCGCGCAAGGTCAGCGAACGCGGCCAGCTCGCGGCGCAGTCGCGCCACGAGTCGTGCATCCGCACGACCGCGTCGCCTTCGTAGAAGCCGACCCGACCGCCGTCGGCCGCCAGCGTGCGCGCGATCGTGACGTCCTCGCAGCGCGACGCGCGTGCGGCGCCGATCGCGTCGCACGCCAACAGACCGTTGGTGCGCGCGACGAAGACCTGTCCGTTCGCTTGCACGCGCAGCGGGTCGCGGGTCGCCTGGTTCGGGATGCCGGCGCGGTAGACGAGCGTGGTCAGGAACGCCGGATGCAGCAGCCCGGCGCCCGCGTCGGGCAGACGTTGGCGCGTCGCGACGCTGAGCGCGACCAGGCGCGCATCGCGCAACCGCGCGACGCCGGCGGCCAGCAGGTGCGCGCCGACGCATGCGTCGGCGTCGACGGTGGCGATCCACTGCGTGCGCGTCGCGCGCAAGCCCGTCTCGAGGTTCCACGCCTTGCCGTTCCAGCCGGCCGGCGCCGGTCCGGCGGCGATCAGGCGCAGCCGCGGTTCGTTCGCGGCGAAGCGCTCCACCAGCGTCTCCGTGCCGTCGGTCGAGCCGCCGTCGACGACGAGGATCGCCGCCAGCTCGGGTCCGCACGCCGCCAGCGCCGCGAGCGCCGGGCCGAGGCGGTGCTCTTCGTTCAACACCGGGACGACGGCCGTGATGCGCTGCGTGCCGTCGGCCGGCGCGTCGGTCAGCGGCGTGCCGCCGGCGGTGCGCACCAGCCGCACGCCGACCCGCAGGCCGGCGAGCGCTGCCGCCACCGCGAGCACGACGAGCACCATCGCCGTGCCAGGTGCGCGCGTGGCGGCGGAAGTCCTGGCGTCACTCGAGCATCCACGGCTCGGGAACCGGCCGCCGGCGGCCGCCGACATAGAGGTAGCGCCCCCGGCGTGTCCGGCGCGGCGGGGCGGTGAAGGGCGCCGCGTCGCGGGTCAGCTCGCAGAGCATCTCGTCGTGCCGGCGATAGCGCAGCCGGCGGCCGTCGTCGTCGTCGATCACCTCGCGTGCGCTCGAGCGCTCCAGCTCGAGCTCCAGCAGACGAATGGCGGCGAAGCCGCCGTGCTGCTGCGGCGGGACGAGCGCCCACCCGTGGATCGAGGCCAGGCTGAAGTACGGCCGCAGGATCCCCGCGATCGCGAGCCGGCCGTCGACGGCCGGGACCAGGATCGTCAGGACGCACGGGCGTTCCGCCCATGCGCCGAGCTGCTCGACGAACGCACCGAGTCGCACCGCACACCCTCCGCGGCGACAGGAACGGTACAGGTATACCGAGCGTCGTGCCCGGCCTCCTAGCGGTCACAGTTCTTGCCCTTTGTCAAGTGATCGAACGCATACTAGACGTGGGCGCGGCGATGCGCTCACGATAGGCGTGCACCACCACGTCGATGAGAAGAGCGAGGCGCTCGGGTGAGCCGATCGGTCGTTCTCGTGCGACGGATCGCCTGGCTCGCCATGACGGCGTGCGCGGTTCTCGTGACTGCGGGCCTTGCTGCCTGTGGTCCGGGCAGCGTTGCCTCGGCGGCGCGGCCGTCGGCGACGGCCACCCCGGTCGCGTTGCCGAGCGCGTCGCCGTTCGCGCTGGTGGAACAGACCACGGTCGACCTGGTCGCGACCGGCGCGTCGCCGCCGCCGGTCCCGCTCCCCGCGGGCAACGGCTTCGCGCCGACGCTGCTGCTGCCGGCGCCGCAGACCGCGACCACGGCGACCCTGACCGCGCTGTTGACGAATCAGGCGCTCAGCGGGGTTCCGCCGCTTTGGTACCTGCGGAGCGCGCGGGCTGCACGTGCCGTCGCCGCGCTGAGCACAAGCAACGCCACCGTGCTCGTGTTCCTGCAGCTCTACTTTAGTACGCCGGTGATGCTGCCGTCGGGACCGGCGTTCACTTTCGACGTGCCGGCCGGCGACATCGTCGGCGGCGCGCAGTACTTCGTCGCGCTCTACGATCCGACCCGACCCTCGCTCGGTTGGCAACTGGGCTTCGAAGGTCCCGGCGCGGTGACCGGGACGACGATCGCGTTCGCTCCGAACGCGAGCGCGTTCACGTTCGCGGGCGAAGTCGTGTATTCGTTCGCGTTGCTCGCGCTGCCGGCGTCGCTCGGCGCACCGACGCCCGCGCCGTCCGTCTCGCCGATCGCCGTTCCGCCGCAGACGCCGCCGCCGACTCCGGCACCGACGCCGACTCCGGCGCCGACGCCGACTCCGACGCCGGTTCCGAGCGGCGGGACGATCGGCATCGTGATCCCGATCCCGACGCCGGCGCCGGTCGTGTGCGCGCCGGCGACGCTGGCGCTCGCGCCCGGTACCGTCGTCGTCGTCGCCTGCAGCGAGGCGGGCTACATCGACGGCTTCGCGGTCAGCGCGACCAGCCCGGGCGTCGTCAACGTCGCGGTGCCGACGCCGCGGCCGACGCCCGTCCCCACGGCCGCGCCGACCGGCGCGCCGACGCCGACGTCCGCGCCGACGTCGGCCCCCACGCCCAGCCCGTCGCCGACCGCCGGCGCGACCCCCGCGCCGCCCGCGCCGCCGCCCGTCTTCTCGTTCACCGTCACCGGGGTCGCGCCGGGCGCGACCACGCTGCTGGTGACGAGTCGCAACGGCGGCAGCGCCTCGATCCCCGTGACGGTGAGCTCACCGTGATGCTCGCCGCGACGCTCTCGTCTTGAAAGGACAGTGAGATGAAATCTGGTCTTCTCGCCTCGAGTCTGGCCGCCGCGCTGCTCGCAGCGTGTTCGGGCGCGCCGTCCGGGAGCAGCTCGAGCCCGTCCGCTACCGCGCCGATGGCGGCGCAGCGCGTGCAGGTCACCTTGACCATCAAAGCCCCGGCGACCACCAGCTTCGCGAAGAAGCGGCCGGCCTTCGTCGGCACCGCGACGACCGGCGGCTACGCGCGGGTCGACACGGCGGCGCCGATCGCGCTGAATTGCACCGGCAGCGCGCCGGCCGTCTGCACCGCGACGTTCGACGTGCTGACCGGCACGCACACCTTCGCCGGCGAGTTGAACGACACCAACAACAACGTGCTCTCCGAGGGTTCGACGACGGCCGACATCACCACCGGCTCGCCCAACGTTTCGTTGACGCCGCTCGGCGTCGCCAGCACGGTGAACTTCGATCAAACGATCACCGCGAGCGGCAACGGCGGCACCGGAACGATCACCGCCATCGGTGACGCCGACGGCGACGTGATCAGCGGCACCGCGTTCGACAACCCGGCGCTGACCGTCGTACAGACCGGTGGGGGCGGCGTGGTCACCATCGGGCAACCCGCGATCGACACCAGTCCCGGCGGCTCCGGTGCGTTCACCGTGACCTGCACCACGGCCGGCACGTTCACGCTCGGGGTGACGGCGGGGACGCAGAACACGCTCTTCGGCGACTGGAGCGGCGTGACGCCCAGCCTCGTCTACCCGGCGACCGCAGCGGCCTTGACCGGCGCCAACGGTACCGTGTCGAGCACCTGCGTCCAGGGCAGCGGCAGCTTCAACTGATCGCGGCGAGGGCCTCGCCGAACGGTCGTTTCGTCGCAGACGGCGAAGCGATGAGCTCCATGGCAGTCCAGGCGGCGGAGCTGCGCGAGGCCCTCGAGCGCTGGTTCGGGTTCACCTCGTTTCGACCGTCGCAAGAGGCGATCGTGCGCGACGTCCTCGACGGCCGCGACGTGTTCGCGCTGTTGCCGACCGGCGGCGGCAAGTCGCTCTGTTTCCAGTTGCCGGCGGTGCTGACCGACGGCTTGACGGTCGTCGTCTCGCCGCTGATCGCGCTGATGAAGGATCAAGTCGACGCGCTCGAGACCACCGGCGTGCCGGCGACGGCGCTCAACTCCTCGCTCGAGTGGTCCGAGCTGCGGCGCCGCCTCGACGGGCTCGAGCGCGGCGCCTACAAGCTGCTCTACGTCGCGCCCGAACGCCTGACCGTGCCCGGGTTCACCGACGACCTCGAACGCTGGGGGATCGCGCGCCTGGTCGTCGACGAGGCGCACTGCATCAGCGAGTGGGGCCACGACTTCCGGCCGGAATACCGCCGCATCGCCGGGCTGCGCCAGCGCTTTCCCGGCATACCGTGTTGCGCGTTCACCGCGACCGCGACCGCGCGCGTGCGCGACGACGTCATCGCGCAGCTCGCGCTGCAGCGGCCGGCGGTCCACATCGCCTCGTTCGATCGCCCCAACCTGACCTATCGCGTGCTGCACGCGCCGCGCAGCCTGGACGCGCTGCTGCGCTGGCTGCGCGCGCGGCCGGACGACGAGGCCGGCATCGTGTACGCCGGCAGCCGCGCCAACACCGAGAAGCTGGCCGACGCGCTGGCCGGCGCGGGGATCCCGGCCGTCGCCTACCACGCCGGGCTCGACGCCCAGACCCGCTCGCGCCGGCAAGAAGCGTTCATCCGCGACGACGTGCGCGTCGTCTGCGCGACGATCGCGTTCGGCATGGGCATCGACAAGTCCAACGTGCGGTTCGTCGTGCACTGGGACGTACCGCGCAGTCTCGAAGGCTACTATCAGGAGACGGGCCGCGCGGGACGCGACGGTTTGCCCGCCGAGTGCGCTTGGTTCTTCGCCTACGGCGACATCGCGCGCGTCGAGCGGTTCGTCGCCGAGAAGCCGGAGAGCGAGCAGCCCGCGGCGCGCGAGCAGCTCGAGCGAATCGTCCGGTTCGCGTACTCGAACGACTGCCGGCGGCGCGCGCTGCTGGCGTACTTCGGCGAGACCTATCCGGCGCCGAACTGCGAGGGCTGCGACAACTGCCTGGAACCGCGCGCCTCGTACGATGCGACGCTCGACGCGCAGAAACTGCTCTCGTGCATCTACCGCGTGCGCGAGTCGCACGGCTACGGCGTCGGCATCGCGCACGTCGTCGACGTGCTGGTCGGCGCGCGGACCGAGAAGATCGAGCGCTGGTTCCACGACCGTCTCTCGACCTACGGTATCGGGAAGGACCGCGACCGCACCGCGTGGCGTCACTTGGCCGACGAGCTGTTGCGGCTCGGCCTGATCTCGCAAGATCCGGCCCGGCACAACGTGGTCGGCTTGACCGACGCCGGGCGCCGCGCGCTGGTCGAACGAACGCCGATCGTCGTGCGCGAAGCCGTCGCGCACGTGCCCGCTCGCCGGACGCGCTCCGCGCGCGGCGCCGGCGACGACGCCGCCGAGTACGATCAGAACGTCTTCGGCGTGTTGCGCACGCTGCGCCGCCAGATCGCCGGCGAACGCGACGTCCCGCCGTACGTCGTCTTCAGCGACGCCGTGCTGCGAGCGATGGCGCGCGAGCTGCCGCGCACCGCGGCCCAGCTGCGCGCGATCAGCGGCGTGGGCGAGAAGAAGCTGGCCGACTTCGGGGCACGCTTCCTCGACGCGATCGCGAACGCGTTGCCCTGACCGCGCGCCCCGTTCCCTAGGAGTGGATCTGCAGCACGATCTTGCCCAGCACGTGACCCTGCTCGATGCGGCGGTGCGCGGCCGCGACGTCGGCCAGCGCGAAGCTCTCGACGTGCAGAGGAATCGTGCGGGTCCCGATCGCACGATTGAGCTCCTCGAACGCGGGGCGCGACATCGGACCGTCGGCGCCCAAGGCGCGATGACCGTCGGCGTGCGGTGCGGGCTCGACGCCGTTCGGGAACGCGAACGGGACGCCGTCGCGCAGGTGCGCCAAGAACGCCGCCAGCGTCTCGCCGCCGCTGGTGACGAGCGCGGCGTCGAAGCCGCTCGGCGCGACGCGCGCGATCGCCGGCACGCCGCTGCTGGGATGCGGATCGATCGCGTGCGCGGCGCCGAGGCGGCGGAGATAGTCGTGCGCGTCCGGACGCCCGGTCGCGACGACGTTCTCGCCGCGCGCGCCGGCGGCGAGCCAGACCGCGAGCGAGCCGACGCCGCCGCTCCCGCCGTACACGAGCAACGTCCGCCCCGAGCGCAGGTGCAGCGCATCCAAGCACGCCTGCGCGGTGAGCGCGACGCACGGGATCGCGCCGGCGACCTTTTGGTCGAGTTGGCGGGGAACGTGCCAGACGCGCTCGGCCGAGACGCTCGCGTACTCGGCGTAGAAGCCGCCGTGCGGGTTGTCGTAGCTGTAGGCGTAGACGCGATCGCCGACCCGCAGTCCGGTCACGTCGGCGGCGAGCGTGGCGACGGTGCCGCTGCCGTCGACACCGAGGATCTTCCCGGGGCTCACGGTGCCCCACGCGCCCGAACGCGCCTGGGCGTCCCACGTCCCGACGCTCGCGTAGTCGAGCGCGATCAGCACGTGATTGCGCGTCAAGCGCGGCACCTCGACGGTGCGCAGGTGGAACGCATCGGGCGGTCCGGCACCGTCGAGGACCGCTGCTCGCATCGTGGTCGGGATGCCCGCGCTCATGCCGTCTCCTTCGTCCCTTTATCCTACCGCCGGCGCGCCCCGACGTGAAGCATCGATGAGAGCATATGACGGCCGCTCGCCGTCTCAGAAACAACACAGCGCGCGATGCCAGGATTTCGCACGATGACTCACCGGACGGCGAGCCGTTGTCTTGCCTTCTTGCTTTCGCTCGTCGTGCCCCTCAGCTCGGCGATGCCGATTTTCGCGCAATCCGACTCCGAGGACGGCATCGTGCGCATCGTCGTCGAGGACGACGGGAAGAAGCCGCTCGGCAACGCGCGCGTCTTCCTCTTGGGCCCCAACCAGGCCAGCGCGCTGACCAATCAGACAGGAATCGTCAAGTATACCGACGTGCCGGTGGGCATCTACCGCATTCGGGTCACGCGGCCCGGCTATTTGCCGGTCATCTCGCGCTCGTTCGAAGTGCTCGGCAACAAGCAGGTCGACGTGACGGTCGATCTCGGCGTGCCCAACAATCCGACCGCGGCCGCGTCCGCCGGAACGGGCAACGCCAACACGAGCACGTCAGGCTTGCGGGTCATCGGCACGGTCCGCGCGCGGGCCGTCGTCTCGACCAGCGACGTCGACGACAGCAGTCCGGTGCGACGCATCTCCGACTCGCTTGCCGACGCGCTCAACACGCTGGCCGGCGTCGACGTGACCACGGCGTCGAACGACCCCGATGCGGCGCAGACGATCTCGCTGCACGGCCACGACGAGTCGCAGACCGCGGTGACGCTGGACGGCATCCCGCTCGGCGCGCCCGGCACGGCCGTCAACTTGCGCGGCATCGGGACCGACCTGTTCACCGGCGCCAGCGCGAGCTTCGGCGCGCGCGCCGGCGCGCTCGGCGGCGGCGTCAACTTCACCACCCTGCAGCCCACGCAGAGCTGGCAGTCGCGGCTGAGCGTGGCGGACGGCGCCTTCGACAAATACAACTGGTCGCTCGGCGAGACCGGCTCGATCGGCAAGCTCGGGATCGCGGTGATGACGACCAAACGCGGCGGCAACAACCCGCTCACCTTCCAGGATTACGAGGACGAGAGCGGCCTGACGTATCCCCACGGGGGCGAGTCGACCAGCGCCGGCGATCTGATCAAGCTGCGTTACGAGCTGACCGACACGACCAACGTCATCTATACGGCGCTCGAGAACAACACCGACGTCGCCACGCTGTGCACGCAGTTCACCGGGCCGCTCCCGTGCGGCATCGGACCGAACAACGTGAGCACCGGCAAGTACGGCTTCGATTACCTGACGGTTCAGCAGCTGGCCGGTCTGGTGGCGATCCAAGTCACCGGGTTCGAGTCCTCGCAGCACCAGCTGACCAACGACCTCGATCGCTACATCGCCGGCATCCCCTCGCCGTACTCGGCGCAAACGAGCACCTTGGCGCGCGGCATCGCCGCGCAGGCGACGGTCGCCAAGGACAACCACACCATCACCTTCAACGCGGCGACCTTCGCCGCGCAGACCTCGTTCGATCCGCTGGTCGAAACGGGGACCAGCCTGTTCCAAACCGGTTCGGTCAACGGCGTCGCCGCGTCGACGTACTCGCTGACCGATTCGATCAAGTTGAGCGACAAGATCTCGGTCGGGCCGCAGCTCTCGCTGGCGGACACCACCGGGTCGGGCAGCTCGATCCTGGGCGGCGTCGCCGGCTCGTGGCGGCCGAACGAGCGCGACACCTTCACCGGACAGATGTCGGTCGGCAGCTCGCAGCCGGCACCGGCGATCGTGCGCAGCTACAGCGATCCGAACTCCGCGCGCACGAACTGTTACGCGGGCACGGCGCAGGTCAGCGGTCCGGGCGACCAGCCCACCAAGCAGTCGGCGATCGACTACGAAGCGACCTGGTCGCATGCGTTCGCCGACGGCGCGATCCTCAACGCCGACGTGTACCGCCAGAGCCAAGCCGGTCAGCTCGTCAACGCCGCGGTGACCGCCGCCGCCGCCGGGCTTTCGCCGACCAGCCCGTACTACGGCGCGGTCGTCGGCTACTACTCGAGCGTGTGTCCGGTGCCGCCGTTCTCGGAGCCGAACATCTACGTCAGCGAGCCGGTCAACGACACGACGCGCGTCTATCAGGGCTTCGACATCAGCGGCCGCTTCGGATTGGGACGCGACTTCACGGTCATCCCGTCGTACTCGACCAACTCGTCGTTCTACGCCGCCGCCGATCCGCGCTTCACCGGCGTGGGCAGCACGCTGGTCCTCTTCGAGCAGCTCTACGGCCGGCCGTTGCACAAAGCCAACCTCACGCTGGACGCGTTCAACCCGCCCAGCGGCCTCGAGTTCCTCGCCAACGCGCAGTACGCCGGCATCGACAACAGCCAGCACCTCGCGCCGTACGTCTCGGTGAGCCTGGGCATCTCGCACCCGCTCGGGATCGGGCAGATCACGCTGTTCGAGACCAACGCGTTCAACACCGAAACCGGGTACTTCTCGACGCTCGCGTACGCCGAGCCGGAACCGCTCGTCGGGGCGCCGCCGCTGCTGGTGGCGGCCAATCCGCTGCCGCCGCGCACGCTGCAGCTCTCGTACAGCTTCAACACCGGTGCGCGACCGGGCGCGGGCGGCGCGCACATCCCGGGGATGCGCGGCGGCGGACGGCAGCTGGCGCAAGCCGCGGCGAGCCCGTCGCCCGGTCCGGGCGGGCCGCGCGGCGTGTTCGGCTTCGGCCAGCTGCACTTCGTCGAGCCGCCGGTCGGAACCGATCCGCTCGCGGTCGCGGTCACCCGGCCCGAGTGCACGGCCGACCTGCAGCCGCTGGCGCAGAAGGCGCTCGCGCAGCTGGCGGTCGCGGCGCACGCGTTCGCGGGCGGCGCGACCACGCTGCCGGCCGTCGACGGCGTCGAGGTCACGCCGCACGGCGACGCCAAGGGCGCGTGGTGGTTCGGGCTGGGGCCGCAGATCCCGCCGGGCTTGTTCCGCCGCCCGCAAAACGCGCAGGCCGGAAACGGCGGCGGCGGGCGTCGGGGCGGCTTCGGCGGTCCAGGCGGTCCGGGCGGCCCCGAGGGCCCGCCGGGCGGTTTCCAGCCGGAAGTCGCGGTCGGCCCGAACGCGCAGACCGCTCCGCGGCCGCAGTTCTCGCCCAGCCCCGAGCTGATCGCGGCGTTGCAGCCCTTCCGCGCGCTGGTCTCGTGCTCGTACGGCACCGTGCTCACCCCGGCCGAGGCGACCGCGAAGGGCCTGGACGTCGGCGCGGGCGGCCCCGAGCCGCCGCCGGCGCCCGGCGCGAGCCCCGAGCCCAGACCCTCGCCGTCGCCGGGAGCGAGCCCCCGGCCGGGAGAAGGGCGAGGCCGCGGGGGCCGCGGTGGACGCGGATTCCTGCAGTATGCTCCGAACGTCGGCATCTTCGTGGTGCGGGCGCCGGAGCTCGGCACCGGTGGAGGGAGCGTCAAACAGTAGGATGGCCAGCGTGGCACGAGTCCTGGTGATCGACGACGAGCGGCACCTGCGAGAGCTCCTCGAGCTCGGGCTGGGGGAAGACGGCTTCGAGGTCAAGAGCGCACCCGACGGCCGAACCGGCCTGCAGATCGTGCGCGACTGGCGACCGGATGCGATCGTGCTGGACGTGATGCTGCCGTTCGTCGACGGCCTCGAGCTGTTGCCGATGCTGCGGCGCGTCACCGAGGCGCCGATCCTGATGCTCAGCGCCAAAGCCGACACGGACGACAAGATCACCGGCTTGCGGCGCGGCGCCGACGACTACATCCCCAAGCCCTTCGAGATGACCGAGCTGGTCGCGCGCCTGCAGTCGGCGCTGCGCCGCCCGCGGCTCGAGCAGCCGTCGATCGTCTCGTACGCCGACCTCTCGATCGATCTGGACCGCCGCGACGTCAAGCGCGGCGACCGCCACATCGACCTCTCGGCGCGCGAGTACGCGCTGCTGCTGACGTTCGTGCGCAACCCCGAGCGCGTCTTCACCCGCGACCAGCTGCTCGATCTGGTGTGGGGGACCGATCGCGACGTCGGCCCGGGTGCGGTCGAGACCTACGTCTCGTACCTGCGCGCCAAGATCGACGCCGGCTTCGAACCGAAGCTGATCCGCACGATCCGCGGCGCCGGCTACGCCTTACGGGCACACTAGATACCGGTGATGGACCGAGCGCCGCGGCTCACGGAGCGCCGCTGAAATGTTCACGACCTTCGCGCGTAGGCTGACCTCCTGGTACGTGGTGGCGGGCGTCGCGTTGGTCGTGCTGGTGATGGGCGCGCTGGCCGTCGTCGCGCTGTACTTCTACGTCCAGCTCGTCGACGACGGCGTCGACGCCAACGCACGCGAGGCGGTCGGTTTCAGCGAGCGGGCGCTGCTGCGCCACCAAACGTTCGTCGACTCGGCGCGCGAGCTGGAGGCGCGCTTGTTGCGCAGTGGTATCCGCATCGTCGCCTATCAGTTTCCGCCGCCGCCGCGCGGTAGCGCGCCGCACCAGCACCACGAACCCACCGCGACCATCGTCATGGGCGGCCAAGTGTTCCACGGTGACGTGCGCGAGCACCGCTTGCAGGGTAGCCGCCTGGGGTTGGCGATCCAGACCGCGTTCGGCGGCCGCCGGCAAACGGTCGATTTCGTCGGCGGGTGGATGGACATCTTGCCGGATCCCGACGCGACGCAGCGCGTCGCGCTCTGGCTGCTGGGCGGCTTGGTGATCGTCGGCGGGCTCGCCGGCGCGCTGGCCTGGGCGACGGGGCGCTTCATCACCTCGCAGGCACTGCAGCCGCTGGTCGAGGTGACGCACGCTCTGCAGCGCTTCGCCGCGCGCGACTTCCGGCCGCAGTCGATCGCGGTAGCCGGCAAGAGCGAGTTCGACGCCATCGCGCTGGCGTACAACGCCGCCGCCGCGCAGGTCGCCGCAGCGTTCGCCGAACGCGCGCTGGCCGAGCAGCAGATGCGGCAATTCGTCGCCGACGCCGGTCACGAGCTGCGCACGCCGCTGACGATCGTGCTCGGCTACATCGACCTGTTGCGCCGCCGCGCCGACGAGGGCGACGAGCGCTCGCGCCGGATCTTCACCTCGATCGCGCTCGAAGGCGCGCGCATGCGCACGCTGATCGACAACCTCGTCCTGTTGGCGCGCATGGAAGGCGACGATCGCCGCGAGGTCGAGCCGTTCGAGCTGCGCCCGCTGCTCGAGCAGATCGTCGAAGGCCGCCGGCTGATCGCCCCCGGGCGCCGGCTGGACCTCGACCTGGGCGTCGACGCCACCGTGATCGGCAATCGCGACGAGATCCACGAAGCGATCGCCAACGTGGTCGACAACGCGCTCAAGTACGCGCCGGGCTCGCCGATCGAAGTGCGCGCGCGCGCGGTCGAAGGCGGCGTCGAGATTCGCGTCCGCGACTACGGCCCGGGCATCCATGGCGAGGACCGCGACGCGATCTTCGATCGCTTCTACCGCGGCCGCGAACGCGGCGAGGTCGAAGGTTCGGGGCTCGGCCTGGCGATCGCCAAGCGTGCCGTCGAACGGGCCGGCGGCACGCTGACGCTGGCCGACACCTCACCGGCCGGCACGACGTTCGCGATTCGCTTGCGTGCCGATCAGGCGACGCCCCGCGAACGCGTGCACCTCTAGCGCCGGCACCACACCGCGCGAGCGTGAAGCGGTCGCTCGGCATAGCGGAGCCCGCGCCTGGGCACGTTGAGCGGGCGATGAACGACAGCGACACCTCCGCCCAGACCGTCCGCTACGCTTCGACCGGCGCCGCGAGCGACGAAGCCGACAAGCGCGAGGAGCGCGAGCGGCACTCGCTGCAGGCCTACGTGAGCGATCTCCTGGCACTCGAACGCCACATCGAGAAGCCGCTGGGCAGTCAGCGCAACGCCGAAGCGCTCGGCGCGTACCCCACGGTCGCGGCGACCATCGAACGCGTCGCGAGCCAGAACCGCGCGCACATCGACGCGCTCGAGATCGCGCTGGCGCGCTTGGGCGGCCATCCTGCCGCGCCGCTCAAGTCGGCCTGGATGGCGCTGCTGGGCGATGCGGCCTCGGCGATCGGCGCGACGCGCAAGACGAAGGTCACCAAGTGGCTGCGCGACGACGACACCGCGCTCAACCTCGCCGCGTTCAGCTACGGCCTCTTGCACGCGACCGCGGTCGGCCTGGGCGACGAGGGCGTCGCGGCGCTGGCGCGCGCCGCGATGGCCGACTACGCGCGCTCGGTCATGGAGATCAACCAGATCGTCCCCGACGTCGTCTTGCGCGAGCTGGCACAGGAAGGGAACCTGGTCGTCGCCGGTTCCGCCGAAACGATTCGCGAGCAGACCAACGCGATCTGGCGCCGCGAGTCGGGCGTCGCGCGCTGAGGCTCAGACCTCACGTTTGGCGAGCGTGACCATCTCGCGCATGCGCGGGTGGTCGCGCTCCTGCTGGCGCATCCACTCTTCGAGATCGGGGACTTGGCCGCCGGTGCGGAAGACCCAATAGTACGTGTTGAGGTCGCCCAAATACGCGAAGCGCTTCTTGGTGTCGCGGCGCAACGCGTCGTAGCTCGGAAACGAGCGTTGATAGCTCGCGATCGAGCCGAACTCGGTGGTCAGCTCGAGCAGCGTGCGCGCGTTGCGAACGGTGCCGGCGATCTTCGGTCGCGAGTGAACGATGCCGCCGGCGCGCATCAGCCGCTCGACGTCATCCTCGCCGTACGCGGCGACTTTGTGCACGTCGAACTCGTCGAAGGCGCGGCGATAGTCGTCCCAGTGCGCGTCGACCATCGCCCAGGAAAGGCCCGCTTGAAAGACGGCCCGGCTGATGATCGCCAGGTGATCCGCGAGCGTGGGCTCACGGACGATGCGCGGAATCCGATCGACCGGGGTCGGGCGCTTGGGTACCCGGATCGGCGGCGCCGCTTTGGGTTCTTGCCTCGCTCGTGCCACGTCCGGCCGTACCTTCGCCGTTGGTTGCTCGCTCCTCTTGGCTCGCCAGGCTATCAAAAAGGCAGGGTCGACCCGATCGGGCGGCGCTCTAGTCCGGGGTGCGAGAACGGTGGGTGCTGATCGCGGCCGTCATCGGCTCCGGGATGAGTTTCATCGACCAGACCGCGGTCAACGTCGCGCTGCCGATCATGCAGCGCGACTTGCATGCCGACGCTCGCTCGCTGCAGTGGGTGATCGAGGGCTACACGCTGTTCCTCGCCTCGCTGATCCTGCTCGGCGGCGCGCTCGGCGACCGCTACGGTCGGCGGCTGATGTTCATGATCGGCCTGGCGATCTTCGCGCTGGCGTCGCTCGGGTGTGCGCTGGCCGGCAGCATCGTGGTGGTCAACGCCGCGCGCGCGGTGCAAGGCGTCGGTGCGGCGCTGGCGGTCCCCGAGTCGCTGGCGCTGATCAGCGCGAACTTCTCCGGTGCGGCACGCGGCCGCGCGATCGGGACCTGGTCCGGCTTCGCGTCGGCCACCGGCGCCATCGGTCCGGTCCTGGGCGGCTGGCTCGCCGAGCACTGGTCGTGGCGCGGCGTCTTCCTGATCAATCTTCCGCTGGCGGCGCTGGCGATCGCAATCTGCTGGCTGCGCGTCCCGGAGAGCCGCGACCCCGACGCGCCGCTGCGGCCCGACGTGGTGGGGCCGCTCCTCGCGACCGGCGGTTTGGGTGCCCTCACGTTCGGGCTGGTGCAAGCGCAGAGCGGTCCGATCGACGCCCGTCTGCTCGGCCTGTTCGCGCTGGCGCTGGTGCTGGCGATCGCCTTCGTCGTCGTCGAGCATCGTACGCGCGCGCCGATGATTCCGCTCGATCTGTTTCGTTCGCGAGCCTTCAGCGGCGCCAACATCTACACGCTGTTCCTGTACATGGCGCTCGGCGGCAGCCTGTACTTCGTCCCGTATCTGCTGATCAACGTGCAGCACTACACGCCGGTCGACGCCGGCGCGGCGCTGCTCCCGTTCGTCCTGCTCAACGCGCTGCTCTCGCGCTGGGCGGGCGGCCTGATGGGGCGCATCGGCGCGCGCGTCCCGCTCGTCGTCGGCGCGGCCCTGGTGGCGTGCGGGATGCTGGCCTACGCACGACCCGGCGTCGGTGCTACCAACTATTGGACGACGTACTTCTGGGCCGCGGTCGTGCTCGGCTTGGGCACCGCCTGCTTCGTCGCGCCGCTGACGACGACGGTCTTCGACTGCTCGCCGCCGCAGGACAGTGGCGTGGCGTCGGGCTTCAACAACGCCGTGGCGCGCAGCGCGATGCTGTTCGCGATCGCCGTGTTCGGCATCGTCCTAGTCCGCGTCGCTCCGGGCGCCGCCCGCCTGGGCGCGGGGGACCCGAGCGCCTACCTGCACGGTTTCCGCGCCGTCATGCTCGCTTCGGTGGCGTTGTGCGCGCTCGCGGCGGTGCTCGCCGTCGTCCTGATCCCGGGCCGGCCGCAGCGGCACATTGAGCCGGGCCATGGGTGAGGTCGAGCTGATCACCAACGACGACGTGCAGTTGGCGGTGGAGCGGCGGGGCGGCGGGCCGCGGCGGGTGCTCTTCGCGCATGGTTGGATCTCGGGGCGGCGGATGTGGTACGAGGTCGCGGACCGGCTCGACCCCGCCCGGTTCACCAGCTACGCGCTGGACTTCCGCGGGGCCGGACTGAGCGACCGGCCGATGGCCGGGCACGATCTGGACGGCTACGCCTCCGACCTGCGGGCGGCGCTCGCGGCCGTCGGCCCGGCGGTCGTCGTCGCCCACTCGATGGGGGCCAAAGTCGCGCAATACGTGGCGACCGAGCGGAACGTCGCGATCGAGAAGTTGATCCTGGTCGCGCCGGGAAGCGCCCGCGCCTATCGGGAGGCGCCCAAGCAGCGGGCGCTCGCCGAGGAGGTTTATGGGTCGCGCAAGCGGATCGAGCGCTTCCAACGCGGGGCGATGACCCGGCTGCCGGCGCCGGAGGTCATGGAACGGATCGTCGAGGACGCCCTGATCGCCCAGCGCGAGCACTGGTTCGGCTGGTACGAGCACGGCCGCTCGGCCGAGTTCGTGGATCGGCTCGACCGGATCGACGTCCCGACCCTCGTGGTGGCCGGTGAGAAGGACCCGCTGGCGCCCCCCAGCCGGGTCCGGCGGGACGTCGTGGACCCGATCGCTGGGGCTCTCTTCGTCAACCTGCGCAACGCCGGGCACAACCTGCCGGTTGAAACGCCTGAGGAGCTAGCCGCCATCGTCGAGCGGTTCGCCGCCGGCTGAGCCGGGGCGGACGGGGGGTCCGCTCGTTGACGCCCCCCGTGGCGCATGGTATGCTTCGAGGGTTCCGGCCCACCCGCGCGGTGTGGCCGATTTCGTGTGCGTTCGGAGAACTGAGTGCCAACCATTTCGCAGCTGGTCCGTAAGGGCCGCGAGAAACAGCAGAAAAAGGTGAAAACCCCGGCGTTCCGCGTCGTCTCGACCGGACCCAAGCCGGGTCACCCCGATCTGCCCAACCGCACCTTCGAGGTGCCGGGCAACCCGCAGCGTCGCGGCGTCTGCACTCAGGTCAAGACGATCACCCCCAAGAAGCCGAACTCGGCGCTGCGCAAAGTGGCGCGTGTTCGCCTCACCAACGGTGAGGAAGTGACGGCCTACATCCCGGGGATCGGCCACAACCTCCAGGAGCACTCGGTGGTGCTGATCCGCGGCGGCCGCGTCAAGGATCTGCCCGGCGTGCGCTACCACATCATCCGCGGGACGCTCGACACGTCGGGCGCCGCGAATCGCAAGCAAGGCCGTTCCAAGTACGGCGCCAAGCGCAACGTCAAGAAGAAGTAGAAGAAGGAAGCCTCGAGAGACATGCCGCGTAAGGGCCCGGTTCCCAAGCGTCCCATCCTTCCCGATCCGAAATTCGGGTCGAAAGTGCTCGCGCGCTTCATCAACAAGGTGATGCTGCGTGGGAAGAAGTCCGTCGCCGAGCAGATCACCTACGGTGCGCTCGAGATGATCGCGACCAAGTCGGGTCGCGATCCGATGGACGTCTTCAATCAGGCGCTGGGCAACACGATGCCGCAGGTCGAGGTCCGTCCTCGCCGCGTCGGCGGCGCGACCTATCAGGTCCCGATGGAGGTCCGTCCGGACCGCCGTCAGGCGATGGCGATGCGCTGGCTGATCGGGTACGCGCGTTCGCGTCCCGGCCGCTCGATGACCGAGAAGCTCGCCAACGAGCTGCTCGACGCGTCCAACAACCAGGGTGCCTCGATCAAGAAGCGCGAGGACACTCATAAGATGGCCGAAGCCAACAAGGCCTTCGCGCACTACCGCTGGTAAGGCGGCGCTTCGCTTTCAATCATGGCTCTCAAACGCGAATATCCCCTCGAGCGCACCCGTAACATCGGCATTGCCGCGCACATCGACGCAGGCAAGACGACGGCGACGGAGCGCATCCTTTTCTATACCGGCCGGACGCACAAGATCGGTGAAGTCCACGACGGCGCTGCCACCATGGACTGGATGGTCCAAGAGCAGGAACGCGGGATCACCATCACGTCCGCCGCGACTGCCTGCACCTGGCGCGACACGCGCATCAACATCATCGATACGCCAGGCCACGTGGACTTCACCGTCGAGGTGGAGCGCTCGCTGCGCGTCCTCGACGGCCTGGTCGCGTTGTTCGACTCGGTCGCCGCGGTGCAGCCGCAGTCCGAGACCGTCTGGCGTCAGGCGAACAAGTACGCCGTCCCCCGGGTCATCTTCGTCAACAAGATGGACCGGATGGGCGCCGACTTCTTCAATTGCGTCAAGCAGATCCGCACCCGCCTGGGCGCCCCGGCGACGCCGATCCAAGTGCCGATCGGCGCCGAGGACAAGTTCGAGGGCGTCGTCGACCTGTTCACGATGAGCAAGATCGTCTACACCGACGACCTGGGCTCGACGATGGACCACGTCCCGGTCACCGAGGTGGACGGCGAGTTGTTCACGACCGCGCAAGAGTGGCGCCAAGCGCTGATCGAGGCGATCGCGGAGCAGGACGACGAGCTGCTCGAGCTGTTCTTCGACGGCCAGGAGATCCCGGTCGAGCGTCTGCACAAGGCGCTGCGCGCCGCGACGATCGCCGGCAAGGTGCTGCCGATGCTTTGCGGTTCGGCCTTCAAGAACAAGGGCGTCCAGCCGCTGCTCGACGCGGTCGTCGACTTTCTGCCCTCGCCGCTCGACGCCAAGCCGATCACCGGCAAGGACCCGAAGGACGACGAGACGATCAGCCGTCAGCCCGGCGACGACGAGTACTTCTCGGCGCTGGCGTTCAAGATCGCGACCGATCCGTACGGCAACCTGACGTACTTCCGCGTCTACTCGGGCGTGCTCGAGAAGGGCAGCTACGTCTACAACGCGCGCAGCGGACGCAAGGAGCGCATCGGGCGCATCCTGCGGATGCACGCGAACCACCGCGAGGACATCGACGCCATCGGCGCCGGCGACATCGCCGCGGCGGTCGGTCTGACCGACACGCGCACCGGCGACACGCTGTGCGACGAGAAGCACCCGATCCTGCTCGAGAACATCACCTTCCCGGAGCCCGTCATCTCGCAGGCCATCGAGCCGAAGACGAAGGGCGACCAGGACAAGATGGGCATCGCGCTCACGCGTCTGGCGCAGGAAGATCCGACCTTCCGCATGCGCACGGACGAAGAGACCCAGCAGACGATCATCGCCGGCATGGGTGAGCTGCACCTCGAGATCATCCTCGATCGGCTCAAGCGCGAGTTCAAGGTCGAAGCGAACGTCGGCAAGCCGCAGGTCGCGTACCGCGAAGCGATCACCAAGACCGTCGAGAAGCAGGGCAAGTTCGTCCGGCAGACCGGTGGTAAGGGTCAGTACGGCGACGTGTGGGTCCGCCTCTCGCCGGGTGAAGTCGGTACCGGCTATACCTTCGAGTGGAAGATCGTCGGCGGCGTGATTCCCAAAGAATTCCAGAAGCCGGTCATGGAAGGCATCCGCGAGGCGGCCCAGTCGGGCGTGCTGGCCGGGTTCCCCGTGCTCGACTTCAAGGTCGAAGTCTTCGACGGCTCGTTCCACGACGTCGACTCGAGCGAAATGGCGTTCAAGATCGCCGGCTCGATGGCGTTCAAGGAAGCGAACCGGTCCGCCGGTCCGATCCTGCTCGAGCCGATCATGGGCGTCGAAGTCACCGCGCCGCGCGACTACATGGGCGCGGTCAACGGCGACCTCAACCGCCGTCGCGGTCAGATCCAATCGCAGGACGAAGCCGTCGGCGGCGCGGTCGTCATCAAGGCGAACGTCCCGCTTTCGGAGATGTTCGGCTACGCGACCGATCTGCGTTCGGCGACACAAGGCCGCGCGACCTACACGATGGAGTTCTCGCACTACGAGAAGGCGCCGAAGTCCGTCGAGGAAGAGATCGTCGCAAAGTCTCAGGGCAAGAAGCTCTCACCCGTTTAGCACGAAGAACCTACCAGCAATAACGAAGTAGCAAGGAATACCAGAAAAGGGCATCATGGCAAAGGCAAAGTTCGAGCGGTCGAAGCCGCACGTCAACATCGGGACGACCGGCCACGTCGACCACGGTAAGACGACGCTCACGGCAGCGATCATCAACTGCCTCGCGACGGAGAACTCGAGCATCCAGAAGCGCAACGTCGACGACATCGACAACGCGCCCGAGGAGAAGGAGCGCGGCATCACGATCGCCATCTCGCACCAGGAGTACGAGACCGCGAAGCGTCACTACGCGCACGTCGACTGCCCCGGTCACGCCGACTACATCAAGAACATGATCACCGGCGCGGCGCAGATGGACGGTGCGATCCTGGTCGTCGCGGCGACCGACGGCCCGATGCCCCAGACGCGCGAGCACGTGCTGCTCATGCGCCAGGTCGGCGTGCAGAAGATCGTCGTGTTCCTCAACAAGGTCGACCTGGTCGACGATGAGGAGCTGCTCGAGCTCGTCGAGATGGAAGTCCGCGAGCTGCTCTCGAGCTACGAGTTCCCCGGCGACGAGATCCCGATCATCCGCGGCTCGGCCACCAAGGCCCTGGCCAGCTCGGGCAAGCGCGGGGAGTCCGACGCCGACCCGATCTTCGCTCTGATGGACGCGGTCGACACCTACATCCCGACGCCGGAGCGTCCGGTCGACAAGCCGTTCCTGATGCCGGTCGAAGACGTCTTCACGATCACCGGCCGCGGTACGGTCGGCACCGGCCGCGTCGAGCGCGGCCAGGTCAAGGTCGGTGAGGAAGTCGAGATCGTCGGTCTGAAGGACGAGAGCCGCAAGACCGTCGTCACCGGTATCGAGATGTTCCGCAAGCTGCTCGACGTCGGCATCGCCGGCGACAACGTCGGCGTGCTCCTCCGCGGCGTGGAGCGCAACGACATCGAGCGCGGCCAGGTGCTGGCCAAGCCCGGTTCGATCAAGCCGCACAAGAAGTTCAAGGCCGAGGTCTACGTCCTCTCCAAGGAAGAGGGCGGCCGCCACACGCCGTTCTTCGCGAACTATCGTCCCCAGTTCTACTTCCGCACGACCGACGTGACCGGCACGATCAAGCTGCCGGAAGGCGTCGAGATGGTGATGCCCGGCGACAACGTCCAGATGGACGTCGAGCTGATCACGCCCATCGCGTGTGAGGAAGGCCTCCGCTTCGCGATCCGCGAGGGCGGCCGCACCGTCGGCGCCGGCGTCGTCACCACCGTCGCCGATTAAGTAAGGTTCACCAGAAATGTCGAAGCAGAAGATTCGCATCCGCCTCAAGGCCTACGATCACCGCGTGCTCGACCAGTCGGCCGAGCGCATCGTCGACACGGCGAAGCGCACGGGCGCGTTCGTGAGCGGTCCGGTACCTCTCCCCACGGAGATCAACCGGTTCTGCGTCAACCGTTCGCCGCACGTCGACAAGAAGTCGCGCGAGCACTTCGAGATGCGCACGCACAAGCGGTTGATCGACATCCTGCAGGCGTCGCCCAAGACGATGGATGCGCTCATGCACCTCGACTTGCCGGCCGGCGTCGACATCGAGCTCAAGGCCTGAGCACCCGACCCCGGCGAAATCGCCGGGGTCTTTTTATGCCGAAATCGATCGACGTCGTTCACGAGCGGACGTTCAGCGGAACGCCACGCCGCATCTACCAGCTGCTCTCGGACATCGGCACCTCGCAAGACGCCGTGTGGCCGTTCCCCTCGCAGCCGTTTCTGCGCAGCCCCGGGCCGCTGACCCCGGGGAAGACCGAGGAGTGGCACGGCGGCCTGCACGCGGTGCTCGAGGAGGCGGAGCCCGAGTCGTCCATCCGCTGGCGCGTCGATACGCCAGGGATCGACGGAACGCACGGGTTCACGCTCGAGCCGTCGGGGAAGCGCGTGCTCGTCAGGCACCGGGTGCTCGCAACGCTCAGCGACGACGAAGGTGTTCCGCTGTGGCGCCGGCTCGAAGGCGCGCACGAGATGACGCTCGAGGCGCTCTTCGACAAGCTGGCGCGCGTTCTGAAACGGTAAGCTTTTCGGGCGCGCCCCAGGAGCCGCCCCGTGTGCACGGGTAGACGCGTAGCGTCATGATGTCGCCGGAGCGCCGCGGTGCGCTCGCGTCGCTGGACACCGCCGCGCTCGACCTGCTGCCGGACGCCATTTGGGTGGCCGGCCCGCGCGGCGAGATCGTGCAGGCGAACGTGGCCTGGCGGCGCTTGACGCGCACCGCCGGTGATCGCCTGGCCGACGAGAGCTTCGTCGTGCTGCTGCACCCCGACGATCTGGTGCGCGTCCAGGACCGTTGGCGGGCGCACGTCGCCAGCGGCACGGAGTACGACGACGAATACCGTTTGCTCGACGAGGACGGGCGGTACCGATGGTACCGCGGGCGCGCGGCGGCGATCGGTGACGGCGGTGTGACGCTTGGCTGGATCGGCTCGATCGTCCCCTGCGAGGACGAGCATCGCGCGCGCGAGCGAGCGACCCTGCAGGCCGACGTCAACGCGCTGTTCGCCTCGGTGACCGATCCCGACGCGTTGATCGACGCGCTGCTGGCGCGCGCCGTCCCGGCCCACGCCGACTACGCCGTCATCGATCTCTTCGACGAGCGTGGCTCGTTCGAGCGCGTCGCCAGCGCCGGGCCGCCCAACGTGCGCGAGCTGTTGGGAGCGGCCCGCGAGCGCTATCGGAATGCCAGCTCGATCGTCGGCACGTCGTGGCACGTCGCGGCGACCGGCGAGGCGATGCTGCTGAACCTGCCGACGCAGCGCACCTGGTCCGACGAAGCCGAGCGCCTTTACGGCGACTTGGGCGTGCGCTCCGCGATCATCGTGCCGTTGACCGACGGCGTGCACCGGCTGGGTTCGCTGGCCTTGGGCCGGCTCGGCGAGGATGCGACGCCGTTCGGCGAGGACGATCTGCGCTTCTACGCCGATCTCGCCGCGCGCGCGGCCGCGGTGATCTCGCACGCGCGCACGACGCGCGAGCTGATCGGTTCCGAGCGCCGGTACCGCGCGCTCGCCGACGGCCTGCCGGACCTGATCGCGGTCACCGACGCCGGCGGCCGGCTGGCGTACGTCAACGAGCCCTGGGTGCGCCGCACCGGCTTGCGCGTCGACCCCGGCGGCGAGGACGGCTGGTCCGCTGTCGTGCATCCGGACGATCTGGCCGCGCTGCACGCGATGTTCGACCGGGCCCGCACCGAGCAGCGCGGCTTTGAGGCGCAGCACCGTCTGCGCGGCCGCGACCAGGCGTACCGCTGGTACTTGCACCGGGGCGAGCCGATCCACGCTCGCGACGCGCTGACCGGCTGGATCGGGACGTTGACGGACATCGACGAGCGCAAGCGTGCCGAAGACGCGCTGCGCATCGTCGTCGAAGCCAGCAGCGTCTTCGGCGTCATCGACGGGTCGGCGACGCTGCAAGGGATCGCCGACGTCGCGATCGCCCACCTCGCCGACTGGTGTACGATCTACCTCTACGACGAGGCGCAGCGGCTGCGTCCGGCCGCCGTCGCCCACCGCGATCCGCTGCGCCTGCGGGTCGCGCGCGAGTATTTGCGCCGCTTCCCGGTGCGCGACGACGACGAGCGCGCGCTGGTCGCCTCGACGGGCCGTGCCGTGCGCTTGGATCCGCTCCCGCCGGATTGGCTCGAGAGCGTCGACGACCTCGAGCAGCGCGCGGTCCTGGCGTCCTTGGATCTGGCCGGCTACCTGTTCGTCCCGCTGACGCTCGACGATCAGCGGTTGGGCGTGATGTCGCTGGGGCTCGAGGCGGCCGGCGACCAGCACTTCAACGACGAAGACGAGCAGCTGGCCGTGCTGCTGGCGCAGCGCGCCGCGATCGGCATCGCCAACGCGCGGCTCTACGAGCGCCAGCGCCAGGTCGCGCGCACGCTGCAAGCGGCGTTCTTGCCGGCCGCGCTGCCGGCGGTCAGCGGCGTCGCGTTCGACGGCGTCTACACCGCCGGCACGCAAGACCTGAGCATCGGCGGCGATTGGTACGACGCGCTGACCTACGATGAGACGACGCTGGGCTTCTCGGTCGGCGACGTCGCCGGGCACGGTCTGGAGGCCGCCGTGACGATGGGCAAGATGCGCCAGACGTTTCGCGCGCTGGCCGTCGTCGAACGCGACCCGGCGCGCGTCTTGGCCATCGCCGACAGCGTGCTGCGCCGCGAGCATCCCGACGTCTTCGTGACCGCCTTCGCCGCGACGTACGAGCTGCGCAGCCGCACGCTTCGCTACGCCAACGCCGGCCATCCCGCGCCGTTCGTGCGCGGCGCCGACGGCGCGCTCGATCGGCTCGCGACCGGCGGCATTCCGCTCGGGCTGGCGTCGTTCGACGCGCTGGGCACGCACGCGCGCATGCTCAGTCCCGGTGACCTCATCGTGACCTTCACCGACGGCCTGATCGAGACGACGCGCGACTTGGCCGCCGGCGAGGCGCTGGTCGCGCGCACGCTGGCGCACCCGGCGTTCGCCATCTGCACGACGCCCGCCGCCCTGCTGCGCGCGCTGGTCGTCCCCGACGAGCCGGGCGACGACATCGCGATCCTGACGATGCGCGTCGGCGGCGGTCCCGATTGGAGCTTCGACGCCAACGACTCGAACGCGGCGCAGGCGGCCCGCGCCGCGTTCGTCGCTCGGCTCACCGCGGCCGGCGTCGACGACGAGCTGCGGGTCGCCGGCGAGGTCGTGTTCGGCGAGATCGTCGGCAACATCGCGCGCTACACGCCGGGCACCGTCGATCTCGCGCTGCGCGGCGAACCGCGCGGCCTGGTGCTGGCGGCGCTCGACCGCGGTCCCGGCTTCCACTGGAACGCCATGCCGCCGAAGGCGATGGCGGAGAGCGGCCGGGGACTCTTCCTCATCGAGGCGCTGGCGCGCAGCGTGCGCGCCGAGTATCTGTCCGGCTTCGGCACCTACCTGGAAGTCGTGCTGGCCGCCGTCAGCTGAACGCCTTCTCGCCGGTGATCGCTTGGCCGAGAATCAGCGTGTGTACCTCGCTGGTGCCCTCGTACGTCAGGACGCTCTCGAGGTTGTTCATGTGGCGGATCACCGGGTACTCGAGGGTGATGCCGTTGGCGCCCAGGATCGTGCGCGCTTCGCGGCAGATCGCGAGCGACTCGCGCACGTTGTTGAGCTTGCCGAACGAGACGTGGCTCGGGTGCTGCAGGCCGGCGTCCTTGAGGCGCCCGACGTGCAGCGCCGTCAACATGCCCTTGTTGAGCTCGAGCATCATGTTGACCAGCTTCTCTTGGGTGAGCTGGAAGGCCGCGATCGGCTTGCCGAACTGGATGCGCGTCTTGGCGTAATCGAGCGCGGTCTCGTAACAGGTGCGGGCGGCGCCCAGCGCGCCCCACAGGATCCCGTAGCGCGCTTCGTTGAGGCACGAGAGCGGGCCGCGCATCCCGGTGACGTTGGGCAGCATCGCGTCGGAGGGAAGGCGCACGTCTTCGAGCACCAGCTCCGAGGTCACCGACGCGCGCAGCGAGAGCTTCCGATCGACGTTGCGGGTCGAGAAGCCCTTGCTGCCGGTCGGGACGACGAAGCCGCGCACCGACTTGCCGACCCCGCCGTCGTCTTCGCCCTGCAGCTTCGCCCACACGATCGCGACGTCGGCGACGCCGCCGTTGGTGATCCACATCTTCGTTCCGTTGAGCACGTAGTCGTCGCCGTCGCGGCGCGCGGTCGTGCGCATCCCGGTCGGGTCGCTACCGAAGTCGGGCTCGGTCAAGCCGAAGCAGCCGATGATTTCGCCGGCCGCCATCTGCGGCAGCCATTCGCGCTTCTGTTCCTCCGAGCCGAAGGCCCAGATCGGGAGCATCGCCAGCGATCCTTGCACCGACACGAACGAACGGAACCCGGAGTCGCCGGCTTCCAATTCCAGACAGGCCAGACCGTACGAGACGGCGTTGGTGCCGGCGCACTCGTAGCCTTGCAAGTGCATTCCGAGCAGCCCCAGCTCGCCGAGCTCGCGCGCGATCTCGGCGGGGAAGGCGCCCTCCTCGAACCACTCCGCGATGTCCGGCAGCACGCGATCGCGGACGAACTTGCGCGCGGTGTCGCGGATCAGCCGCTCCTCGTCGTTGAGCAGCGCGTCGATCCCGAGAAAGTCCGTCGGACTGGGCGCCGGCGGGGTGGCGCGGTGGACGGGCGCGATCGTACTCATGGGTGTGTCGGTTCGGTCGGGGACGTTCCCCTCCTGGCACGGAGCCGGCGCCGCCACGGCGAACGTCGGCCGCCATGTCGCGCGATGGGACGGCGGTGCTGCTCGGCCTGGACGCCGTCATCGTCTCCGTCCACGATGAGAGCCCACGCGTGCTCACGCTGGCCGGCGACGCGGCGCCCTCGCTGCCGTCGGGACCGTTCGATCCCGCGCGCGACCGCACGCTCGAGCTGGCGGCGCGGCGGCTGATCGACGAACAGACCGCGCTGCGCGTCGGCTACCTCGAACAGCTCTACACGTTCGGTGATCGCAACCGCGACCCGCGCGAGGTCGCCGGCGGCCCGCGATTGGTCAGCGTCGGCTACCTCGCGCTGGCCGGCGAACGCGCCGCCGAGGAGACGGCCGCGGTCGCTTGGCGGGACTGGTACGCCTTCTTTCCGTGGGAGGACGATCGCGCGGGGCGCGCGCCGGTGCTGGTCGAGCGGGTGCTGCCGTTCGTGGCGCGCCGCTTGGCCGGCCGGCGCGACCCGGGTCTCACCCAGCGGGCGCGGATCGCGTTCGGGCTCGAGGGCGCGGCCTGGAACACCGATGCCGTGCTCGAACGCTTCGAGCTGCTCTTCGAGCTGGGCGGCGTGGCCGAGGCACCGGACCACGCCGAGACGTTCGGCGCGCCGATGGCGGTCGATCACCGGCGCATCCTGGCGACCGCGATCGGGCGGCTGCGCGGCAAGATCAAGTACCGGCCGATCGTCTTCGAGCTGCTCGGGCCGAGCTTCACCCTGACCGAGCTGCAGGGGACGGTCGAGGCGCTGGCCGGGACGCGCCTGCACGGGCCGAACTTCCGCCGGCTCGTCGCCGACACCGGAATCGTCGAGCCGACCGGAGAGCGCCGCCCCACGACCGGGCGCCCGGCGAGCCTCTATCGGTTCCGGCCCGACGTCCTGGCCGAGCGGACCGACTCCGGGGTGGGGGTGCGCCGAAAGTAGCACGCCCTGGGGAGCCGGCTGCGTCATACTCTACGGAACACTTATACTAAAAATGAGTATAAGTAGAAGTTCCGAGGTCTTCTCAATGGTCGAAACCCTGCCTTTCACCCCCGAGATTGCCGAGCGGACGCGTCCGATCTACGACCGGGTCGCGCGCGTCATCCCCGCCGTCGAGTGGCCGGTCCACGCGCCGTACGTCGACGCGATCAACCGGCTCAAGCGCGAGCGCAACGCCGTCATCCTCGCGCACAACTACCAGACGCCGGAGATCTTCCACGGCGTGGCCGACATCGTCGGCGACTCGCTGCAGCTGGCGCGCGAGGCGCAGCGCGCGCAAGCCGACACCATCCTCGTCTGCGGCGTGCACTTCATGGGCGAGACCGCCAAGATCCTCAACCCCAGCCGCCGCGTCATCGTCCCCGACGCGCGCGCCGGCTGCTCGCTGGCGGAGTCGATCACCGCCGCCGACGTGCGCGCGCTGCGCGCGCGACACCCGGGCGTTCCGATCGTGACCTACGTGAACACCTCGGCCGAGGTCAAGGCGGAGTCCGACGTCTGCTGCACGTCCTCGAACGCGGTCCGCGTCGTCGAGGCGCTCGGCGTCCCGACCGTCATCATGATCCCCGACGAGTTCCTGGCCAACTACGTCGCCGCCAACACCAGCGTCGAGATCATCGCGTGGAAGGGCCACTGCGAGGTGCACGAGCGCTTCCGCGGCGTCGACGTCGAGTCGCTGCGCGAGACGGAAGAAGGCGTGCTCGTCATCGCGCACCCGGAGTGCCCGCCGGACGTCATCGCCGCCGCCGACTTCGCCGGCTCGACCGCCGCGATGATCGATTTCGTGCGCGACCGCGCGCCGCAGCGCGTCGTGCTGCTGACCGAGTGCTCGATGAGCGACAACGTCGCGGCGGAGTTCCCCAACGTCGCCTTCGTGCGCCCGTGCAACCTGTGCCCGCACATGCGGCGCAACACGCTGCCGAAGATCTTACGCGCGCTCGAGACGCTACAGGACGAGGTGCTGGTCGACGAATCGGTGCGGGTGCGCGCGCAGGCCTCGCTCGACCGGATGATGGCGATCGCGTGAAGACCGACGTCCTGGTGCTGGGCGCCGGCGTGGCGGGGCTCGCCGCGGCGCTGGCGGTCGAAGGACGTCGCGTGTTCGTCGCCGGCGAGACACCGCTCGGGCGCGACCTCGCCTCCGCCTGGGCGCAGGGCGGCGTCGCCGCCGCGCTCGGCGCGGCCGACTCGCCGCTCCTGCACGCGGCCGACACGCTGGCGGCGGGCGGCGGCATCGCCGAACCCGACGTCGCCGAGACGTTGGCGCGCGAAGCGCCGGCGGCGATCGACGCGCTGGTGCGGCTGGGCGTTCCGTTCGCGCGCGCGGACGACGGCGCCCTCGCGCTGGGGCTCGAGGCCGCGCACAGCCGTCGCCGCATCGTGCACGTCGCCGACGCGACCGGCGCGGCGATCCTCGACGCGCTGCTCGCGCAAGCGCGCCGCCGACCCAACGTGCAGCTGTGCGACGGTCTGCGCGCGAGCGCGCTGCTGGTGCGGCCGGGGCGCGTCGTCGGCGCGGTGCTGGTCACGCCGGCCGGCGATCAGGTCCGGGTCGAGGCCAACGCGGTCGTGCTCGCGACCGGCGGGTTCGGCGGGCTGTACGCGCGCACGACGACGCCGCTCGCCGCGCGCGGCGCCGGCATCGCGCTCGCCGCGCGCGCCGGCGCGACGCTCGCCGATCTGGAGTTCGTGCAGTTCCATCCGACCGCGCTGCGCACGACGGCCGATCCGCTGCCGCTGGTCAGCGAAGCGGTGCGCGGCGAGGGCGCGCTGCTGGTCGATGCCCACGGTACGCGCATCATGGACGGCATCGACGCGCGCGGCGAGCTCGCACCGCGCGACGTCGTCGCGCGGGCGGTCGCCGCGGTCGAAGCTGCCGGCGGCAGCGTCCTTCTCGATGCACGCGAAGCGCTCGGCGAGCGGTTCGCGGCGCGCTTTCCCGGCATCTTCGCGACCGCCCGCCGAGCGGGGATCGACCCACGCACGCAGCCGCTGCCGGTGAAGGCGGTCGCGCACTACACGATCGGCGGCGTCGCGACCGATGCGTATGGCCGCACCAACGTGCCGGGCTTGTGGGCGTGCGGCGAGGTGGCCGCGACCGGACTCCACGGCGCGAACCGGCTGGCCAGCAACTCGCTGGTCGAAGGGCTCGTCTTCGGCGCGCGGGTCGGCGAAGACGTCAGCGCGATCGGCGGCACGCAGAGCGCGAGCGGCGCGCGCAGCGCCGGCGCCCGCGAATCCGTCGCGCACGGAACGGTCGGCGCGGCTCTCCGCGAGCTGCGCGCGACGATGAGCGACGCGCTCGGGGTGGTTCGCGACGAACCCGCGATGCTGCGCGCGCTCGACGCCTTCACCGCCCTCGAGCGGACGGCCACGGACGACCGGATCGCCGACGCGGCGCTGGTCGGCACGCTCGTCGCGCGAGCGGCGCTCGCCCGCCGGGAGAGCCGCGGCGCGCATCAGCGTTCCGACTACGCGGCCAGCGATCCGCGCTGCGCCCAGCGCAGCTTCGTCGCCCCCGCTCGGCTGGCGCGCATCTCGTGATCCCGCTCTTGGTCGACGACCTCGTCCGCAGCGCGCTGCGCGAAGACCTCGGTCGCGCGGGCGACGTGACGACCGACGCGATCGTTCCGGCCGACGCCGTCGGCGAGGCGCGCCTGGTGGCGCGGGAAGAAGGGGTCGTCTCCGGCGTCGCCGTCGCCGAGCGCGTGTTCACGCTGCTCGACCCACGCGTGCGCGTCGAGATCCAGGTGCGTGACGGCGGCCACGTGCAGCGTGGCACCGTGATCGCGACGTTGCGCGGCCCGCTGCGCGCGATCCTGACCGGCGAACGCACGGCGCTCAACCTGGTCGGCCGCTTGTCGGGGATCGCCAGCGCGACGGCTCGCTTGACGGCGCTGGTCGCGGGCACCCGGGCGGCGGTGGTCGACACCCGCAAGACGACGCCCGGCCTGCGCGCGCTCGAGAAAGCGGCCGTCCGCGACGGCGGGGGCGCCAACCACCGCTTCGGCCTCGACGACGCGATCCTGATCAAAGACAACCACGTCGCGATCGCGGGTGGGATCGCGCCGGCGATTCGCGCGGCCCGCGCGCACGCGGGTCACCTGGTGAAGATCGAGGTCGAGGTCGACACCCTCGCCCAGCTCGACGAGGCGCTCGCCGAGCGCGCGGACATCGTGCTGCTCGACAACTTCACCCCCGAGGAGCTGCGCGTCGCGGTCGAGCGAACGGCGGGTCGCGCGCTGCTCGAGGCGTCGGGCAACATCAACGATGCGACGATCGGCGCGGTGGCCCGCAGCGGCGTCGACCTGATCTCGGTCGGTGCGCTCACCCACAGCGTGCGCGCGCTCGACGTCGGGCTGGACATCGACTGAACGCGCGCGGCCGCGGAGCGCGGACGCTCCGCGGCCGCCGCGGTGCCTATTTCTTGCTGGTCGACTTCGTGCGCGAGGAGTGGCCGCTGATCTCGCCCTTGGTGACGCGGCTCGTCTTCGCGAGTGCCTCGTCCTCTTCGTAGGGCTCGAGCGAGCTGACCACCGAGGGCTTCGCATCCGGTAGGTCGGGATCGTTGCCTTCCGGCTTGCCGTCGAGCTGCTCGAACTCCCAGAGTCCCTGCGAAGTCGCCAGGGTGAAGCCCTGATCGGCCTTGCCGTCGGTCGACGTGTTGACGTAGGCATGCGCCCAGCGTTCGTCCGGCTCGATGTTGCCCGGCGGGAAGTTCGGCTCGATCGCGGCCAGTGCCGTCTCGAACATCTTCTGATGCGCGACCTCGCGGGTCATGAGGAACGTGAGCGCGTCGCGCGTTCCCTCGTCCGGACAGAGCTTGATCAACCGTTCGTAGGTGATCTTCGCGCGCGCTTCCGCGGCGATGTCGGAACGCAGATCGGCCAGCGGATGCCCGATCGTGTCGATGTACGCGGCCGTCCACGGGACGCCGCACGAGTCGGTCAGCCGTGGCCCCGAGCCGCCGAGGACGGCTTGCGAGCCCATCCAGGCGATCTGCTGATACTGTTCTTGCTTGCCGTCCAGGAAATCACCGAGGTAGCCGCCTTCGACCTCGTCGATCAGCGCCGTCTTGGTGCCCTTGAGGAGGCCGACGATGATCTGACCGATCATTTCGAGATGGGAGAGCTCTTCGGTGGCGATGTCGAGCAGCATGTCGCGGCGCGGCACGTCGCTCTCCGCCCAACCTTGCGTGAAGTAGCGCATGGCCGCCGCAAGTTCTCCTTGCGGCCCGCCGAACTGCTCGAGGCACAGCTTCGCGAACGCGGGATTCGGTCCATCGACGCGGACCGTGTACTGTAGTTTCTTGTTGTGGAGTAACATGGCACCTTTCTGACGCTCGGCGCGCGTGTCCACAGCGCCGCATGTTGTTTCCGGTGGCTGTTGTGTCCCGGGATGCAGTCGTAAAACACAATCGATTGCCGAGCGCACAAGCGAACGCGAGCCGGGATTCAGCCCGCACGGCGCGCGGAAAGAAGTGGCGCGTGGGCGTCATCGCAGAGTACGTGAACGGGTCCAGCGGCCGAACGCTCGCGGCGGCGCGCGACGTCTTGGCAGGCGGCCGGCGCGGCGTCGCGGCGGCGCTCCCGTTCGTCGGTCCCGCCTTCATCGCATCGGTCGCGTACGTCGACCCGGGCAACTTCGCGACCAACATCGCCGCCGGTTCCGCCTTCGGCTATCGGCTGCTATGGGTCGTGATCGTCGCGAACGTGCTCGCGATGGTGTTCCAGGCGCTCTCCGCGAAACTCGGCGTTGTCACCGCCCGCAACCTGGCCGAGCTGTGCCGCGAACGGCTCCCGGGGCCGGTGACCTGCGGCATGTGGCTCACCAGTGAGGTCGCGGCGATGGCGACCGACCTGGCGGAGTTCCTCGGCGCGGCGCTCGCCTTCCACTTGCTGTTCGGGATCCCGATGGGAGCGGCGGCCGGCCTGACGGCGCTGGTCACGCTGGCGCTCCTCCAGCTGCAGAGCGGTGGCTTCCGGCCGCTCGAGGCCGCGATCGCCGCGCTGGTGGCGGTCATCGGCCTCGCCTACGTCCTCGAGACGCTGGTCGCGCGCCCGTCGTGGCCCGCGATCGCGGCCGGTTCGGTCGTCCCGTGGCTGCACGGCAGCGACAGCGTGCTCGTCGCGGTCGGTATCGTCGGGGCGACCGTCATGCCGCACGCCATCTATCTCCACTCCGCGCTGACCCAGGACCGCGTGCGGCCGGCGCACGAGCGCGAGGCCCGCCGCATCGTGCGGTTCTCGAACCGCGAGGTGGTGGCCGCCTTGACGCTCGCCGGGGCGATCAACCTGGCCATGGTAGTGATGGCCGCGGCGGTGTTCCACGCCCACGGACGGGCGGACGTCGCCACCATCCCAAGCGCCTATCGCACGCTGGTACCGTTGCTGGGCAGCGCCGCCGCCGCGGTCTTCCTGACCGCCCTGCTGGCCTCGGGCATCTCCAGCTCGGCGGTCGGGACGCTGGCGGGCCAGGTGGTCATGCAGGGGTTCGTCGGTTTTACGGTCCCCCTCTGGGTGCGGCGGGTGGTCACCATGGCGCCGGCCCTGGCGGTCGTCGCGGCCGGGATCGATCCGACGCAGGTCCTGGTCCTCAGCCAGGTCGTCCTGAGCCTGACCGTACCGATCCCGATCGCGGCGCTGATCGCCTTCACCGCCAGTCCGGCAGTGATGGGGAGCCTGGCCAACAGCCGCACGACGACGCTGGCGGCGACCCTGGGCGGCCTGCTCATCCTCGGCCTCAACCTCGTGCTGCTGGTGACCCTACTCCCCCACTGACCGAAAACGCCGGCCCCCGTGGACGCGCGGCCGCTCCGGCAGGGGCGGCCTTGACGTGCTGGACGCGCTCGGGTAGACTATGGCGGTTGTGGTCCGCGTCGCGGACGCCGTTTTGGCGTGCGCGACGGAAGGCGATAGTCGAAACGCCTGGGCCCGTGGATATCCTGAGAGGGATCGATCAACGTGAAGAACATCATCGGCCGCAAGGTCGGGATGACCAGCGTGTTCACGGAGGATGGCCGGAGCGTTCCGGTCACCGTGATCCAGGCTGGCCCGTGCACCGTGGTACAGAAGAAGACGAAGGACAGCGACGGCTACGAAGCCGTCGCACTCGCGTACGGCGACGTGAAGCCCTCGCGCCTGAGCAAGGCGCTGCAGGGTCACTACAAGCGCGCCAACCTGACGCCCAAGCGTCACATCCGCGAGTTCCGCACCGGCATCGACGGCGTCGAGCTGGGCGCGACGATAACCGTCGACGGGTTCGCGCAAGGCGACCGCGTCGACGTCGTCGGCATCTCGAAGGGCCACGGCTTCGCCGGCGGCATCAAGCGCTGGAACTTCAGCGGCGGCGGCGCGAGCCACGGCTCGATGATCCACCGTCAGCCGGCCTCCAACGGCGACACCAACGCGGGGCACACGCACCGCGGCAGCCGTCGCCCGGGTCACTACGGCGTGGACCGCGTCACGCACCAGAATCTGGAAGTCGTGCGCGCGGACGCCGAGCGCAATCTGCTGCTCGTTCGCGGCCCCGTCCCGGGTCCGAAGAACGGTTTGGTCATCGTGCAGCAGTCCGTCAAGACGAAGGTGAGCGCCTGATGCCGCAGGTCATCGACGCGAAGGGCAAAGTCGTCCGCGAGCAAGACGTCCCGGCCGCGTTCGCGGGCACGGTCGACGGCAAGCAGAACGCGGTCTTCCGCGCCGTGTTCCGCGAGCTGGCGAATCCGCGCGCGGGAACGGCGAAGACGAAGAAGCGCGACGAGGTTTCCGGCGGCGGCCGCAAGCCGTGGAAGCAGAAGGGAACCGGCCGCGCCCGTCAGGGTTCGACCCGTTCGCCGCAGTGGGCGCACGGCGGCGTCGTGTTCGGCCCGCAGCCGCGCTCGTACGTCAGCCGTCTGAACAAGAAGGAGCGCAAGGGTGCGCTCGTCGCCGCGCTCTCGGACAAGTTCCAGTCGGGCGGCGTCACCGTCCTCGATCCCTCGGGGCTGGGCGAAGCGAAGACCAAGGCGTTCGCGACGCTGCTGTTCGGTTCGGCCAAGGCCGCCAAGACCGGCGATCGCACCCTGGTGGTCTACGCGGGCAGCGAGCTGGCGTCGGTCGGCGCGTCGCTGGACCGCGGGCTGCGTAACCTCGAGCGCGTCACCGTGACGCACACCGGTGCCCTCGACGTCAAGGACGTCGTCGGCTTCGCGCGCCTCGTCCTCACCAGCGCGGCCCACGACGAGCTCGTCACGGCCCACGGCAAGGAGTCCAAGTAGATGGAAGCGCGTGACGTGATTGTCGCTCCGCTGATCACCGAGAAGTCGATGGCTGGGACGGTGGTCCAGCAGTATGCCTTCGAGGTGAACCCGCATGCCACGAAGACGCAGATCAAGCACGCCGTGGCCGAGATCTTCGGCGTCACGGTGCTCAAGGTCAACACCGTCAACGTCGGCGGTAAGAAGAAGAACTTCGCCCGTCGCGGCCGCCGTTCGTCCGGCACGCAGAGCGACTGGAAGAAAGCAATCGTCACCATCGCTCCCGGCGAGAAGATCCAGCTGGGCGGCGTGAACTACTTCGAGCAGTAAGATGGCCGTCAAGAAGTACAAGCCCACCTCGGCCGCGCGCCGCTTCATCACCACCGCCGACTTCTCCGAAGTCTCGAAGAAGGCGCCGGAGAAGTCGCTGCTCGAGGTTCGCAAGAAGCACTCGGGCCGCAACAACAACGGCCACATCACGACGCGGCACAAAGGCGGCGGCTACCGCAAGCAGTACCGCATCATCGACTTCAAGCGCACCAAGGACGCGATTCCGGCCAAGGTCGCTGCGATCGAGTACGATCCCAACCGCACCGCGCGCATCGCGCTGCTCCACTACCGGGACGGCGAGAAGCGCTATATTCTGGCGCCTGTCGGCCTGAAGGTCGGGGACGTGATCGAATCCGGTCCGGCCGCGGACATCAAGATCGGCAACGCGCTGCCGCTGGCGAACATCCCGCTCGGCACGGTCATCCACAACATCGAGCTGCAGCCCGGCCAGGGCGGCAAGCTGGTCCGTTCGGCCGGCGTCGCCGCGCAGCTGATGGCCAAGGAAGACGCCTACGCCCAGGTGCGCATGCCCTCCGGCGAAGTGCGCCGCATCCAGGTCGTCTGCCGCGCCACCATCGGTCAGCTCGGCAACCTCGACCACGAGAACGAAGTGATCGGCAAGGCCGGCCGCCAGCGCCACCTCGGGAAGCGCCCGTCGGTGCGCGGTATCGCGATGAATCCCGTCGACCATCCGCACGGCGGTGGTGAGGCGCGCTCGACCTCGGGCCGTCCGCCGACCACGCCGTGGGGTCAGATGACGATGGGCAAGAAGACGCGCCGCACCAAGCGGACCACGAAGATGATCGTTCGCCGCCGGAAGGGCAAGTAGTCATGGGACGTTCCCTCAAGAAAGGTCCGTTCGTCGCGGATCATCTGATCGCGAAGGTCGAGAAGCTCAACTCGACCCGCGAGAAGCGCGTCATCAAGACGTGGTCGCGCGCCTCGACGATCATCCCGGCGATGGTCGGTCACACGATCTCCGTGCACAACGGCAAGGCCCACATCCCGGTGTTCATCACCGAGAACATGGTCGGGCACAAGCTGGGCGAGTTCTCGCCGACCCGGATCTACAAGGGTCACGGCGGCGACAAGGCGGCGGTGAAGTAAGATGGCCACCGCCACCGCGCAGCGCACCGAAGCCGTCGCGCACCTGAAGTTCGCGCGCATGGGTCCGCGCAAGCTCCGCCGCGTCGCCGACGCGATCCGCGGCAAGAGCGTGCGTGAAGCCCTCGTGCTGCTTCAGTTCGCCGGCGTGTTCGCCGCCGATCCGATCGCCAAGCTCATCAAGAGCGCGGTCGCGAACGCGGAGAACAACCACGACATGAGCTCGGACGGGCTCTTCATCACGCGCATCACCGTCGACGGCGGACCCGGCGGCGGGTTCACCAAGCGCCTCGATCCCCGCGCGCAAGGCCGCGCGGCGTTCAAGCGCAAGCGGCTCTCGCACGTGACGGTCGCCGTCGGCCCGACGCCGCCCAAGCATCAGCCCAAGCAGCGTTCCGGCGCCGCGATCGCGCTCACCACGCGCGAGCAGCGTCAGGCCCGCGTGGCTTCGTCGCGCCCGTCGGCGACGACGCGCCGCAGCAAGAAGCAGACCGCCCCGGCTACGGCCCCGGCGCCCACCCCAGCGCCCGAGCCCGCGACGGAGGCGGCAGAGTAAACATGGGACAGAAGATTCATCCGGTCGGGCTGCGCATCGGCATCACCCGCACCTGGGACAGCCGCTGGTTCGAGAAAAAGCAGTACGCGAACTGGCTGCACGAGGACGTCGCGATCCGGAAGTATTTCGGTCGCATGACGCGTGCGGCCGCGATCTCGCGCGTCGAGATCGAGCGCCGTGCCAACCAGGCGCGCATCATCGTCAATACCGGCAAGCCGGGTATCATCATCGGCAAGCGCGGCGTCGGGATCGACGAGATCCGCCGCAACCTCGAGAAGCTGACCGGCAAGCAAGTCCAGGTCAACGTCGTCGAGATCAAGGTGCCCGAGCTCGACGCTCGTCTGGTCGGCCAGAACATCGTCGACCAGCTCGAGAAGCGCATCGCGTTCCGCCGCGCCATGAAGCAGGCGATCATGCGCACCATGAAGGCCGGCGCGCGCGGCGTCAAGGTGCAGGTTTCGGGTCGCCTGGGCGGCGCCGAGATCGCGCGCACCGAGCGCAACCACGACGGCAAGGTGCCGCTGCACACGCTGCGCGCCGACATCGACTACGCGCACGTCGAAGCGTTCACGACCTTCGGCCGCATCGGCGTCAAGGTGTGGATCTACAAGGGCGAAGTGCTGCCCGACCAGCCGCGCGGCGAGCGCGAGGGGGCGGGCGCCCGCGGTGGCGACCAAGCGCGCTTCCGCGACAACCGTCGCGGCACGCGCGGCGGCCGTGGCCGTGCGGGCGAGGGCGCGCCGCGTCCCGCCGGTCCGCGCCATGCGGGTCAGGAGCGCACCGCCGGCGGTCTGGACCAGACCGAGGCGATGCACGCCGCGACCGCCGACGCGCAGTCGCTCGAGTCGATCACCGACGGCGCGCCGTCGATCGCCGGCGACCGTCACGACGCGCCGCACGGCGGCCGCGCCGTTCACGGTCCCAATGCCGAGCACGGGCACGGCGTAACCAATGAGACGTCCGTCGTTCCGCCGCAGACGCAGGCGACGAACGACTCGGCCGAGCGCCCCGGCGCGCCGTCCGAGAACGAGGGAGCATAAGAGATGCTTACTCCGAAGCGAGTGAAGTGGCGCCGTCAGCACCGCGGCCGCATGCGCGGCAAGGCACTGGTCGGCAACACGCTGACGTTCGGCGAGTTCGGCCTGCAGGCGCTCGAGCCGGTGTGGATGACCAACCGGCAGATCGAAGCGGCGCGTATCGCCATGACCCGTCACATCAAGCGTGGCGGCAAGGTGTGGATCAAGGTGTTCCCCGACAAGTCGGTCACGAAGAAGCCGGCCGAAGTCCGCATGGGCTCCGGTAAGGGCAACCCGGAGTTCTGGGTGGCCGTGGTCCGTCCGGGCCGCGTGCTGTTCGAGCTGGCCGGCGTCGACGAGAAGGTGGCGCGCGAAGCGCTGCGCCTGGCGGCGCAGAAGCTGCCGATCGCGACCAAGATCGTCACCCGTGCCGAGCAGGATGCGGAGGTCGCCACCGCATGAAGCGCACCGATCTGCGCGCCTTGCGCGAACTGACCCTGGCGGAGCTCGAGAAGCGCGCCCGCGAGACCAAGGAAGAGCTCTTCAACCTGCGGTTCTCGCTGCGGACCGGACACCTGTCCGACTTCTCGCGCGTGAAGCAAGTCCGCCGTACCTACGCCCAGATTCAAACCGCGATCTCCGAGAAGCGGCTCACCGAGGCACGTCATGGAGCAGCCTGATCAGAAGGCGGCCGAGAGCCGCATCAACCGCCGCCGCGTCAAGCAGGGCCGCGTCAAGAGCGACAAGATGGACAAGACCATCGTGGTCGTGACCGAGACGCGCGTCCCGCACCCGGTCTACAAGAAGGTCGTCCAGCGGTCGACGCGCTTCAAGGCGCACGACGAGCTCAACGACGCCAAGACCGGCGACCTGGTGCGCATCCAGGAGTGCCGCCCGATGTCGCGCGACAAGCGCTGGCGTCTGGTCGAGATCCTCGAGCGAGCGAAGTAGTCATGATCCAGCAAGAGACGCGGCTCAAAGTGGCCGACAACTCCGGCGCGCGCGAGCTGCTGTGCATCCACATCAGCGGCGGTTCGCGTCATCCCTACGCGCACGTGGGCGACATCATCGTCGGCACGGTCAAGAGCGCGATCCCGGGCGCCGCGGTCAAGAAGGGCCAAGTCGTCAAGGCGGTCGTCGTTCGGGCCTCGGCCCCGATGCGCCGTCCCGACGGCTCGGTCATCAAGTTCGACGAGAACGCCTGCGTGATCATCAAGGGCGAGAAGGACAACCTCGACCCGCGCGGCACGCGCGTGTTCGGTCCCGTCTGCCGCGAGCTGCGCGACCGCGGCTTCTTGAAGATCGCCTCGCTGGCGCCGGAGGTGCTCTGAGATGGGCACGCCGGTGAACCGTCAAGCCGTCCGCAAGCCCAAGATCGTCAAGGGCGACACGGTCATGCTGCGGCGCGGTAAGGAGAAGGGCAAGCGCGGGATCGTCAAGGCGGTCTTCCCGCAGCTCGGCGCCGCCACCGTCGAAGGCCTCAACGTCGTCAAGCGGCACACCAAACCGGGGCAAGCCGGTGGTCCGCAGAGCGGCGGCATCATCGAAAAGGAAGCGCGCATCCCGCTCTCGGCACTGATGGTCGTCGATCCGAAGACCGACAAGCCGACGCGCGTGCGCCGTACCCGCCAGGCCGACGGCACGTCGGTCCGGGTCGGGATCAAGTCGGGCGAGCAGCTGCTCGTCCCCGGGAAGTCGTAGTCATGGCGAATCGTCTCAAAGAGAAGTACCAGAGCCAGGTCCGCGCCCAGCTGCAGGACCGCTTCAAGTACCGCAACCCCATGCAGGTCCCCAAGCTGGAGAAGGTCGTCATCAACATGTCCGTTGGCGACGCCATCCAGAACTCGAAGGCCCTGGATGCGGCCGTTCGCGAGCTCACGCAGATCAGCGGCCAGAAGCCGGTGATCACCAAAGCGCGCAAGTCGATCGCGGCGTTCAAGCTGCGTGAAGGCATGAACATCGGCGCCAAGGTCACCTTGCGCGGCGAGCGGATGTACGACTTCCTCGACAAGCTCTTCAACATCGTGCTGCCGCGCATCCGCGACTTCCGCGGTCTGAACCGCAAGTCGTTCGACGGGCGCGGCAACTACAATCTCGGTCTGCGCGAGCAGCTGGTGTTCCCGGAGATCGAGTTCGACAAGGTCGACAAGGCGCGCGGGATGGACATCGTCATCGTGACGACGGCCAAGAACGACGAAGAAGCGACCGAGTTCCTCACCCAGATGGGGCTGCCGCTGCAGAAGCAGCAGGCCGCCGGAGCGACGCGATAATGGCCAAGACCTCGTTGATCGAAAAATCGAAGCGGACGCCGAAGTTCAGCGTGCGCGCGCACAACCGCTGCAAAGTCTGCGGCCGGCCGCGCGCGTACTATCGCAAGTTCGGCATGTGCCGCATCTGCCTGCGCGAGAACGCCCATCGCGGCTTCATCCCGGGCATCACGAAGGCGAGCTGGTAAGATGGGCGTCGTTACCGATCCGGTCGCGGATTTGCTCACGCGCATCCGCAACGCGAACACCGCCAACCATCAGACCGTCGACATTCCGGCCTCGAAGATGAAGAAGGCCGTCGCGCAGATCCTGCTCGACGAAGGCTTCATCTCCGGCCTCGAGGAGATCAAGGAAGGCCCGCAAGGGACGCTCCGGATCACCCTCAAGTACGGCCCGGAAAAAGAGAAGGTCATCACCGGCCTGCGCCGCATCAGCCGGCCCGGGCTGCGCGTCTACACCTCGAAGACCGAGATTCCGCGGGTCCTGGGCGGCCTGGGTCTGGTCATCATGTCCACGTCCAAGGGCATCATGTCGGGCAAGCGCGCCAAGCGCGAAGGCTTCGGCGGTGAAGTCCTGGCTTACGTCTGGTAATCACCACCATGTCACGCATCGGTAAGCTTCCGGTCCTCGTCCCCAGCGGCGTCGACGTGAAGATCGACGACTCGACGGTCAGCGTCAAGGGCCCCAAGGGCTCGCTCGCGCAGCACGTCCTGCCGGTCGTCACGGTCGCCCTCGAAGACGGCAAGGTCGTCGTCACGCGCAACAACGACGAGAAGTCGGGGCGCTCGGCGCACGGTCTCACCCGCACGCTGGTCGCCAACATGATCCAGGGTGTCACCAAGGGTTTCCGCAAGTCGCTCGAGCTCCAGGGCGTCGGCTACCGCGTCAACAAGGCCGGCAACGACCTCAACTTCTCGCTCGGCTATTCGCACCCGGTGACGTACGCGGCACCGGAAGGCATCACGTTCACCGTCGAGGGCACCAACAAAGTGCACGTCGACGGGATCGACAAGCAACGCGTCGGCCAAGTCGCCGCGGAGATCCGCGGGCTGCGTCCGCCGGAGCCCTACAAGGGCAAGGGCGTGCGCTACGACGGCGAGGTCGTCCGCAAGAAGCTCGGCAAAGCGGGCAAGGCAGGGAAGAAGTAATGGCCGGTACCTCGCGCACGGCGCAGCGCATCAAGCGCCACGACCGGCTGCGCAAGAAGGTCAGCGGGACGACCGAACGTCCGCGCCTGCAGATCTTCCGCAGCCTGCACCACACCTATGCGTTCGTGATCGACGACGCCAAAGGCCACACGCTGGCCTCGGCGTCGACGCGCGAAGGCGTGGTGGCCGAGGGTCTCGGCTCGCGGACCAACATCGAAGCCGCCCAGAAGGTCGGCGCGACGATCGCCCAGCGTGCGAAGGCCGCCGGCGTCGATGCGGTCGTGTTCGACACCTCGGGGCTCAAGTATCACGGCCGCGTCGCGGCGCTCGCCCAGGCGGCGCGCGAAGCGGGACTGGAGTTCTAAGGTGACGGTCATAGAGCGAGCGCAGAACCATCGCGCCTCAACCAACATGTCTATTGCGAGCTCGGTCTGGGGGCCCCACGCAGTGGGGGGCGCGCAGTCCGGGACGGAGCGCCGTTAAATGTACAATCGAGGCGGTCGCGATCGCGACAACCAGGGCTTCGAGGAGTCCGTCGTCCGCATCAACCGCGTGGCGAAGGTCGTCAAGGGCGGTAAGCGGTTCTCGTTCTCGGCGCTGGTCGTCGTGGGCGACAAGAAGGGCCGCGTCGGCTTCGCCATCGGCAAGGCCGGCGAAGTCCCGGAGGCGATCCGCAAGGGCGTCGAGCAAGCGCGCAAGTCGCTCATCACGGTGCCGATGGTCGAGAAGACGATCCCCCATCAGGTCAACGTGCACGTCGGCTCGGGTCACGTGCTGCTCAAGCCCGCCGCGGCCGGCACCGGCGTCATCGCCGGCGGAGCCATGCGTGCGGTCCTCGAGCTGGCCGGGATTCACGACATCGTGACCAAGTCGCTCGGGACCAACAACCCGATCAACGTCGTGCTCGCGACGTTCGAGGCACTCAAGTCGCTCAAGACGGCCGAGAAGGTCGCGCAGCTGCGCGGCAAGACGGTCCAAGAGATCTTCGCGTAAGCATCATGGCCAAAGCCAAGCAACAGCAATCGAAGGCGGCGACGCTCTCGCTCGCCACCCTCAAGCCGAACCCGCACTCCCGCCCGAAGCGCACGCGCGTCGGCCGCGGGCACGGTTCCGGCATGGTCAAGACCGGCGGCGAAGGCGGTAAGGGCCAGACGGTCCGTTCGGGCGGCGGCAAGGGGCCGGCGTTCGAGGGCGGTCAGACGCCGTGGGCGCGGCGCTTGCCGCAGAAGCGCGGCTACTCGCAGAAGTCGCGAGACCTGGGCCACTTCCGCCAGACGTTCGCCGTGGTCAACGTCGGCGCGCTGGCCGGCTGGGACTCGAGCGTCGAAGTCAGCCCGCAGTCGCTCAAGGCGGCCGGGAAGCTCAAGGACCTGCGCGACGGCGTCAAGATCCTGGGCGGCAGCACCAAGACCGCGAACGCCGGCGCCCTCCCGACCGGGCTGCGCTTCCGCGACGTCGTGTTCTCCGCGTCCGCGCGTGAAGCGCTGACCGCCGTCGGCGCCGACCTCGGAGAGTAATGCTCAACACCCTTCGCAACGCGTTGACCGTGCCCGACATCCGCAAGCGGATCGGGTTCGTGTTCTTCGCGTTCGCCCTCTTCGTCTTCATGATCCACGTTCAGCTCCCGAACGTGAACCAGCAGAAGTGGTCGCAGCTCATCCAGAGCGGCGCCTTCTACCAGTTCCTCGGGTTCCTGTCCGGTGGCGCGCTGCAGAAGCTCTCGATCATCGCCATGGGGATCACGCCGTACATCAACGCGTCGATCATCATGCAGCTGATGACGGTGGTCATCCCGCAGCTCGAGGAGATGGCGAAGAAGGGCGGCGAGGAAGGCCGCAAGACGATCGGGCGCTACACGCGCTGGCTGACGATCGTGCTGGCGACGATCCAGGCGACCTCGATGGCGATCGCCATGAACCGCAGCGGCGTCTTCTACGACAGCTCCGTGCTGTTCATCATCTACGCCGTGGTCGCGTTCGTCTCGGGCACGCTGTTCCTGATGTGGCTCGGCGAGCAGATCACCGACAAGGGCATCGGCAACGGCGTCTCGCTGATCATCTTCGTCGGCATCGTGCTGCGCTTCCCGGTCCAGGTGTCCCAGACGTTCTCGCTGGCCAACAAGGGCAACGTGAACTGGCTGGGGCTGGCGCTGTGGGTCGCCATCGCGCTGATCACGATCGTCTCGATCGTGTTCATGTACCAGGGACAGCGCCGCATCCCCGTCCAGCAAGCCCGCCGCGTCGTCGGCCGCAAGCTCTACGCCGGGCGCTCGAGCTACATCCCGCTGCGCCTGAACAACGCCGGCGTCATCTCGATCATCTTCGCGATCTCGATCTTGCTGCTGCCGCAGCAGGCGCTCTCGTGGTTCGGCGGCGCCAACGCGGCCAACAGCCACAGCTGGGCGGCGAACGTGTCGTTCTTCATCCAGACGTACTTCGGGCCCAGCTCGATCCTGTACAACCTGGTCTACTTCTTGCTGGTCGTCATCTTCACGTTCTTCTACTCGGCGATCGTCGTCAACACGCGCGACATCGCCGACAACCTCAAGAAGTCCGGCTCGTTCATCCCCGGCATCCGCCCGGGCCAGCCGACGGTCGACTACATCAACAAGATCCTGGCCCGCATCACGACTGCCTCGGCGATCTACTTGGGCCTGCTGGCCGTGCTGCCCTCGATCCAGCGCAACGCCGGCGTGACCTCGCTCTACATCGGCTCGACCTCGCTGCTGATCGTCGTCGGCGTCGCCCTGGACTCCATCACCCAAATCGAAGCCCGCTTGGCCATGCGCGACTACCGCGGGTTCATAAATAGGTAATGGTCATGGACCGAGCGCTGCAGGACCGCGGCTCATCCGTCATCGCGTTGCGAGGTCGGATCGGGGGGCCCATGCTCTGCATGGGGGGCGCGGAGCCTGGGGCGGAGCTCCGTTAAAATGAACCTGATCTTTCTCGGGCCTCCCGGTGCCGGTAAGGGCACGCAGGCGAAGGTGCTCGAGGAGCGCTATGGCTACCGCCAGATCTCCACGGGCGACATCCTGCGGCGCAACGTGGCCGAAGGGACGCCGCTCGGCGTCGAGGCCAAGGGGTTCATGGATCGCGGCGACCTGGTACCCGACGATCTGATCATCCGCATGATGGAGCACGAGCTGGCCAACCCGGCCGACGTGATCCTCGACGGTTTCCCGCGCACGGTGCCGCAGGCGGAAGCGCTCGACGCGCTCCTCGACCGGCTGCACCGCAGCGCGATCGCGGTCCTGTTCGACGTCGACATGAGCGTCTTGCTCGAGCGTTTGACCGGGCGCTGGACGCACGCCCCGTCGGGCCGCACGTATCACGCCGTGCACAACCCGCCGCGGGTTCCGTTCTGCGACGACGTCACCGGCGAGCCGCTCATCCAGCGGCCCGACGACACGGAAGCGACGATCCGTAAGCGCCTCGCGGTGTACGAAGAGCAGACCGCGCCGCTGATCGCCTACTACGACGACCCCGCCGACGCGCGGCTGGTGCGCGTCGACGCGCTGGCACCGATCGCCGACGTCACCGCCCAGCTGATCGACTTGATCGAGAACGGTCAGCCGGCGGGGGCGCCATGATCACCATCAAGTCGCCGCGCGAGATCGAGATCATGCGCCGCAGCGGCAAGATCACCGCCAAGACGCTGACGACGCTCATGGCCGCCGCCAAGCCCGGGGTCACGACCCGCGAGCTGGACCGCATCGCCGACGAGTCGATCCGCTCGATGGGCGGGGTGCCCACCTTCATCGGCTACAACGGCTATCCGTCGGCGATCTGCGCCTCCGTCAACGACGAGGTCGTCCACGGGATGCCGGGCGATCGCGTGCTGTGCGAGGGCGACCTGCTCTCGATCGACATCGGGACCACGCTCGAGGGCTACGTCTCCGACTCGGCGGTCACGGTGGCCATCGGGACCCCGAGCGAAGCCGCGGCGCGGTTGATGCGGGTGACCCAAGAGTGCCTGATGCTGGGGATCGCCCAGATGCAGGTCGGCAACCACGTCGGCGACATCGGCCACGCGGTCCAGCAGCACGCCGAGTCCAACGGCTACGGCGTCGTGCGGGCCCTGGTCGGCCACGGGGTCGGCCGGAAGATGCACGAGGACCCGCAGGTCCCCAACTACGGCAAGCCGGGGGCCGGCGCCCAACTGCGAGCGGGCCTGGTGCTGGCGGTCGAGCCGATGATCACCCAGGGGACCTGGGAGGTCGAAACCCTGGAGGATGGCTGGACGGTCGTAACCCAGGATGGTAAACTAGCGGCGCACTTCGAGCATACGATCGCGGTCACGGACGATGGTCCGAAGATCCTGACGTTGCGAGAAACCGCCGAGCATCCCGACGTGGAGCGTTATCGGCCACCCCAGGAAGTGGCAGCATGACTTGTCACGTCCACAACCACGTCACCAAAGAGAACATGCCCAATGCGGCCCCCCTCGGGGAATCGCGCTTCTCCGGCTCGCTCGCCGGGGCCGCGCGCCCGGGGGCCCCACGCGTTTGCGTGGGGGGTGCGGAGCCCAGGGCGGAGCACCATTGAAATGAAAGTACGTCCGTCAGTCAAGCGCATCTGCGATGCATGTAAGGTCATTCGGCGAGAAGGCAAAGTCCGCGTGATCTGCAGCGTCAATCCGAAGCACAAGCAGGTTCAGGGATAATGGCTCGTATCTCCGGCATCGATCTGCCGCGCGACAAGCGCATCGAGATCGGTCTCACGTACATCTTCGGCATCGGTCTGCCGACGGCGCAGAAGATCCTCGCGCAGACGGGGGTCAACCCCAGCGTGCGCGTCAAGGACCTCTCGACCGAGGACGAGCAGAAGCTGCGTGAGGTCATCGAGACGCTCAAGGTCGAAGGCGACTTGCGCCGTGAGATCGCCTCGAACATCAAGCGGTTGACCGACATCGGATGCTACCGCGGCTTGCGTCATCGTCGTGGGCTGCCCGTTCGCGGCCAGCGCACGAAGACGAACGCGCGTACCCGCAAGGGTCCCAAGCGCACCGTGGCCGGCAAGAAGAAGGCCACCAAGAAGTAGCTCGCTTACTCGCTTGCATCGTGAAAGGCTCGGTCGACGACCGGGCCTTTTCGTTTGTTGCGCGTTTGTGCCGGGGCCGACAATTTTCCGTATGAGCCCCATCCGGTAAGAGGCACCGCCGCGCGCCCGCCTGGAAGGAAGGGCGCGAACCGGGTGGGTTGGAGGCGGTTTGGTCGAGGTATACCAGTCGGCGGAAATGCCCGACGCGCGGCGTGCCCTGCACGAGCTCGTCGCGTCGGCGGAACGCGCCGCAGGCGACCACGACGCGGCCGTCGATCGGACGCTCGAAGGCACCGAACGACAGCACGCGGCGATCGCCGCGTTGCGGCGCGCCACCGCGAGCTCCGCCCAAGCCGCGCGCGCGGTCGCCGAACACGCGACGCAGTTGGCCGCCGTCGCCGATCGCTTGCCGGGCGATCTGTCGGCCTCGCGCGTCAGCCTCGAAGAGCTCGGCGCCGCCGCGCGCGGGCTGGGGAGCGCGACGAGCACCGGCCGGACCGCGATCGAACGGCTCGACGGCGGTTGGTCGAGCGTCGCCGACGCGATCGAAGAGATCGCGCGCGCGGCGCGTCGCGCGCGCGTGCTGGCGGTCAACGCCTCGATCGAAGCGGCGTACGTCGAGGCGACCGGCTCCGGCTTCGGGATCGTCGCCGAACGGATGCGGGCGCTCTCGACCTCGACGCTCGACGCGGCGCGCGACGTGCGGACCATCGTCACCGACACGCGTAACGAAGCCGCCAAGGTCATCCAGTCCACGCGCATCGCCGAGAGCAGCTGCAACGCCGTCGCCGCGGCGCTCGACCAGGTCATCGCATCCTTCGACGACGGCGTCGCGCGCGGCACCGCCTTCGCCTCCGGCGTCGCGCAGCTCGCGACGATCGCCGACGAGCAGGGAGCCGCCGCTGCGCAGATCGCCGGAACGGTGGAACGTTTGGACGCCTTGGCGCGCGATGCCGGCGACGACGCGCGAGCCGCGGCGCGCGGCGTCGGCGCCAGCGTGGTGCGCGCGCGCGGGGCGTTGGCCGCCGGGAATACCGCCGACGCGGTCGCCGCGCTGACCGACGCCGCGATCGCCGCGGCGCGCGGCGAGAGCGCCTGGCGTGGCGTCGACCACGCGCTGCTCTCGCTGGCGACCGAGTTCCAGCAAGTCTCGGCGGCACTCGAGCAATCGGGCCAAGCGGCGGTCGCGCTCGGTATCGCGGCCGGCGAGATCGTCGTCGCGCTCGATCAGCTCGACGCGTCGCTGCGCGCGGCGGTCGCCGGCTTCGAGCACGCCATCGTCGACGTACGCGCCGCGGAGCAGCACGGCGATCAGGTGCGCACCGGCATCATCTCGATGCACCACGCGACCGATCAGGCCGGTACGATCGTCGAAACCGTCTCGGAGATCAGCGCCGAGTCGGGGTTGCTGGCGATCAACGCCGCGATCGAAGCGGCGCGCGCCGGCGAGCGCGGCCTCGGCTTCACCGTCATCGCCGACGAGATCGGCCGGCTCGCGCGCGGCACGCAAGAGGTGACCGGCAACGTCGGTGAGGCGATCGCCAAGCTGCGCGACCGCGGCACGCGGCTGGAGCGCGCCAGCGCGCAGAGCGCCGGCGAGATGACCGGCTTGGTCGACCGCGCGCAGCGCGGGCGCGGCGCGGTCGACGTGCTGCGCGACTCGATCGCCGCGAACCTCGAGCGCGGCCGTGCGTTGGCCCAGACCGCGCGCCAGCTCGACGCCGGCGCGCGCGCGGTCGTCGAGGAGATCGTTCACGCCCGTTCGGCACTCGGCGCGCTGGGCGCCGACGAACGCGACCGCGCGCGACTGGCGCTCAGCGACGTGCTCGGTCACGCCCAGGATTTGGGCATCGCGTTGGGGGTGCCGCTGCCGCTGGCCCGGTTCCGCACGCTGTTGGCCGGCGTCGCGACGGAGATCGAGGCCGTCTACGGTGCTGCCGTCGCGCAAGGCCGCACGACGCTCGACGGGCTGCGCGCCGCCGACTACGTCGAGCTGCGCGGCGACGAGGTCGCGCACTTGGCACGGTTCGTCGACGTGCGCACCGCGCCGCGCGGCGGCTTCAGTCCGGCGAAATTCCGGACCTCGTCCGACGCGGCGGTCGACCGCGAGGTGATGGCGATCTTCGACCGCGCCATCGCCGCCGAGCCGGCGATCAAGTCGATGGCGGACATGGACCTCAACGGGTTCCTGGTCGCGCTGCCTTCGCACGTCTCGACGACCGTCGACTGGACGCGCAACCGCGCCAAGAAGCTGCTCGAGGACGCCATCAGCATTCGGGTCGCGCGGCTGGGTCTGGGGGCCGGGGCCGAGCACAGCGGGCTGCGGCGTCCCTGGAGCGCGTTCGCGCGCGACGGGTACTCGCTGCAGCGCGTCGAACCGCGGCTCTTCGGTGCGTTCGCCTATCTTCAGGACACCGGGGCCGTCTTCGTCAACGTGGCGACGCCTCTCCACGTCGGGGACGTGCGCGTCGGAACCGTCTCGCTCATCGTGGACGCCGAGAGCGCCCTGGGCTGACCGGTGATCGCCACGTCGGCGGACACGACGTCGGCGATGGAGACGATCGGCGCGGCGGACGAGCTGGTCCGCAAGGTCGTCGAAGCCCTGCGCAGCGGCGAGGTGGCGCTGGGCAAGTTCGACAAGGCCTGGGGGACCGTGGCCGGCGCGGCCGACGGGTTCGCGCGCTCGGCGCGCCAGGCGCGCGTCTTGGCGATCAACGCCTCGATCGAAGCGGCCGCGTTCGACGGCGGCGGCGGCTTCCGCATCGTCGCCGAACGGATGCGCGCGCTCTCGGCGACGACCCAGGAGACGGCGCGCGACGTCGAGGGGATCGCGCAGCGCTCGCGCACCGCGGTCGCGACGACGCTGGCCTCGACCTCGCGCACGCGCGCGGCGCTCGAAGCGATCGACGTCACGCTGACCCGCGTGGGCGCGGATCGTGAGCTTCACGGCGCGGTGGTGGCTGAGGTGTTGGCGTCGATCGAGCAGGCTCGCGGCTACGGCGATGAGGTCGACACCGGCGCGCAGGAGATGCTCGCGGCGACCGATCAGATCGAGGCGCTGGTGAACCGGGTGGCCGACGTCGCCGCCGACGCGCAGCTGCTGGCCATCAACGCCGCGATCGAAGCGGCGCGCGCCGGCGAGCGCGGCTTGGGCTTCACCGTCATCGCCGACGGGATCGCGGCGCTGGCGCACGAGACGGGCGCCAGCAGCGAGAAGCTGGTGCAGACCGTCGTCGCGCTGCGCGACCGCACGCAGCGGTTGCGAGCGGGCAGCGCGCAGCAAGGCGCGACGATGGGCGAGATCGTCACGCTGCTGGAGCGGCTGACGACCTAGGCGGGGATCGGCAGCGGCGTGCCGCGGCCTTCCGCGACGCAGACGTCGTAGACGTAGCCGGCCGCCGCGATGTCCCACAGCCCGATGCCGAGCGACTCGAAGAGCGTGATCTGCCGCTCGTCCGTGCGAGCCGGGGCGAGGTTGGCGACGACGTCGCTGAGCAGCGTGGCGCGATCCCACGACCAGCCCTCGCGTTCGGCGGCCAGCAGGTCGCCGGACTCGACGTGCGCCTGCGCGACGTCCTCGACGGCGATCACGCCGGCGCGGCGCACGGTCTCGACGTCGACCTCTTGCGCGTGCGCGCGATTGGAGCCGGCCGCGTTGACGTGCGTGCCGGGCCGCAACCACGCGCCTTCGAGGACCGGGTGGGTGGAACTGGTCATCGTGCAGACCACGTCCGCTTGCGCGATCGCGTCCCGCGCGCTCTCGACCGCTTCGAGCGGGACGTCGATGCGCTCGCTCATCTGCTCGCAGAACGCGGCCCGGCGCGCCGGGTCGCGCCCGTAGACGAGCACGCGGCGGATCGGCCGCACGCGCACGCAGGCCTCGACTTGCGAGCGCGCCTGCCAGCCGGTGCCGATGATCGCCAGCGTCGCGGCGTCCTCGCGGGCCAGCACGCGCGTCGCGACGCCGGAGGCCGCGCCGGTGCGAATCTGTCCCAGCGCGTCGGCCTCGATCAGCGCCAGCAGCTCGCCGGCCTGGCCGAACAGCGAGACCAGGAAGCGCGCGCCGCGCGCCTTCGAGACCGTGTACGTCTTGTTGCCCAGGCGTCCGCCGTACGCGCCGACCAGCACGTGGATCATCGCGCTGTCGGTCTGCGCGCGCTGGCGCGGACGGTTCTGCGCGCGGCCCTCGGCCAGCGCGCGCGCCGCGTCCTCGATCCGGATCAGCGCCTCGCGCATCGGGAACGTCTCGACGACGTCGCCTTCGGTCAGGTAGATCGGCTGCATCACGCCCGCCCCGACGCGACGATGCCGGAGTCGTCGGCCCCGAACCCGGCTTTGAGGTAACGGTCCTGCAGCGCGGCGACCGCCGGCAAGACGTCGAGCGTCGTGCCGTGGCGCGCGGCCTCTTCGATCATCAGCCGGGCGTCCTTGCGCGCCATCGCCAGCTCGAAGCTGGGCGGCGAGAAGCGCTCCTCGGCGATGCTCTTTGCGCGGTAGCCGATGAAGCCGCCGGGGTTGAACTCGTCGAACAGCGTGCCCGCGTCGCGCGCGTCGATCCCGAGCGACCGCGCCAGCGCGAACATGTCGGCCAGGCCGCCGCTGGCGACCAGGATCACCAGGTTGCCGAACAGCTTGAACGACGCGCCGCGGGTCGGATCGTCGCCCAGCTCGATGACCTTGCCGGTCATCGGCTGCAGCAGCGGCAGCACCGCGGCGCGCACCGCCGGATCGCCCGAGAGCAGCATCAACCCGGTCGCCTCGCGCGCGTTGCGCGGCCCCATGAAGACCGGCGCGTGAACGAACGTGCGGCCGCGCTGCCTCCAGCGTGCGACCCGCTCCCCGGTCGGCGTCGGCGCGGTGGTCGTGTGATCGATGACGAGCGTGGCCGCCGGGATGGCGTCGGCCAGCCGCTCGAGCACGCCGTCGACCGCCGCGTCGTCGCTGAGCGTGAGGTGGATCCGCGCGGCGCCGCGCACGGCATCGCGCGGATCGTCGAAGGCCTTGGCGCCGTCTGCCTCGAGCGCGCGCGCCTTCGCCGGCGTGCGGTTCCACACGTGCACCGTCTCGCCGCGCTCGAGCAGCTTTTGCACGAAGCCCGTGCCGAGCAGGCCGGTTCCCAAATACGCGATCATGCCGGCTCTCTCCGCGCCACGACGCCCACGTCCTGCCCGCCGTAGCCGGCGCGCACGTATTCGTCGAAGTACGCCGCGATCGCCGGCAGCACCGCCAGCGAGGTGCCGTGCCGCTGGGCCTCTTCCATCATCAGCCGCACGTCCTTGCGTGCCATCGAGAGCTCCCACTGCGGCGTGAAGTCGCCGTTGGCCATGGCCTTGCCGCGCAGCTCGAACGTCGCGCCGGGCTTGAAGTCGTCGAACAGCCGCTGTGCTTCGCTCGCCGGGATACCGAGCGACTCCGCGAAGCGGTAACCGTCTGCCAGGCCGGTCACCACGAACACCAGCATCATGTTGCCGAACAGCTTGAACGCCGCGGCGCGGGTCGGGTCGTCGCCGAGCTCGATGACCTTCCCGGTCATCGGGACGATCAGCGGCTTGACGGTGGCGCGATCCTCCGGCGCGGCGGAGAGCAGCATGAAGCCTTGCGCGTTGCGGGCGGCGGCCGGTCCCATGAAGACCGGCGTATGGACGAAGGTGACGCCGCGCTGCTTCCAGCGCGCGACCCGTTCGCCGGTCGGTGTCGGCGCGGTCGTGGTGTGATCGAGGATGATCGTCGACGCACCGATCTCGCCGGCCAGCGGTTCGAGGACCGCGTCGACCGAGGCGTCGTCACTCAGCGTGAGCTGGATTTGATCTGCGCCGCGCACGGCCTCCGCCGCAGTCGCGCAGACGACGGCACCGTCGGCGGCCAGCGCTCGAGCCTTCTCCGGCGTGCGGTTCCAAACACGAACCGTCTCGCCGCGCTCGAGCAGCCTGCGCACGAAGCCGCTGCCGAGCAGGCCGGTCCCAAGGTATGCGATCATGCGCCGTGTTTGCCTGCGTGCGGTCCGCACCCCTCGCGGGCGTTGCGCCGGCATGCAGTAACCGCGCTTTAACCGCCATCGTCGAGGCTGGTCGTACGACGGCTACCGGCGGTGCCACCCGGCACAGCACATGGCCGATCGATTCTCTTTTGCCTGCAAAGGGACATCATGGCTATCCAGACATCTCCTCTCGCACCGACTTGCGTCGTGGTCACGCTGACGATCGGTGGCCAAGCGACGACGCTGGCGCAAGCGCCGCTGACCGGGTACAGTGGCCAGCCGCTGTACTTCCACGTTCAGAGCAACGGCCAGACGCTCTCGATCGTGATCGATGACAAACCGCGCGGCAGCTCCGTCCTCAAGCCGCCGGCAGCCGCTACCGCCGACGTGACCTTCATGCTCAACGGCGCCGTGGTCGAGCACTGGCCCGCAGTCGCAGCCAACTACACTGCCGTGAACGGCTTGAACTTCTCGGCGTCGCTCGACCCGTTGCTGCAAACGCTCGCGCTGTCCGTCGACGACAATCCCCAAGCTGCGACGCAGAACACGGGCGCGCTCGAGTACGTGCTGGTCAAGAGCGCCGCCGGACAGTGGCAGATCAAGTGGCTCGAGCTGGCGCCCGAGGTCGATCTCAACACCACCGGCCTCTCGAACGTCGACCTGATTCCCGCGCCCCCGCCGACCGGCCAGATCGGCGGCGTCTACGGACCGATGGGTTTCGCCGTATCATGAGCGCTTCGATTTATTTCGACGTTCCGTACCATCAACAGGACGCCGACAACTACTGCGGCTTGGCGGCGGCGCAAATGGTCTTGGCCTCGACGGGGGCACCGCCGCTCGATCAGAGCAGTCTGGTCAACGGCGCGCTCGTCATGCCGGGTGGAATCTCGCCGTCGACGCTGGCCGGCGTGCTGAACCATTGGGCGAGCACCATCGGCTTGGCGGCGACCTTCTCCAGCCCGGCGCCGTACGCGGACTACGACAAAGCGCTTCGCGCGGTCGTCGACAACCTCATCCGGACGGGCATCGCCGTCCCCGTGCTCGCGTTCGGCAGCGCCCGGCACTGGCTGGTCGTCAAGGGCGCGGTGCTCGACGGGCCGATCGTGGCGGGCGGAGCGTACGCCGTGCGCGGCCTCATCGTCGCGAACCCCGCGCCGGTGACGGCCGCGGTGAGCGCGACGGACGCCGTGGATCTGGCGACCATCCACGCGACGTACGGCGATCAACCGGTCCCGCACGTGGCCGGTGACGCGTGCGGGAAGGGCGACGTGACGGGCGCCAAGGACGTCTACATCACCGCGGCAGCGTGGCGCGAGTACAACTGGCCGTCGACGCCCGACGGTCAACCCTCGACGTACGTCGTCGTGGCCAACGCCCGCACGACGCCCGTCGCGCTCCCGTCGAGCGCCGTGAAGCAGTTCCGATCGTCGGACGCGGGAGCGGCATTGGCCGCAGCGGCACCCGCCACCGCCGTCATGGCGGCTGCGCAAGCCGGAGTACGCGCGCACGGGCTCGACCAGTGCCCGCCATTCGCTTCCGCGTTCGCCGGCACGCATCCGTCCCAGCCGGTGATGCAAGAAGTCGGGACGACCACCGTACGGCAGTGGCAGTACGTCCAGTTTCTCCGTCCCTCGGCGGTCGCCGGGCAGCCGGACCAGGTGACGGCGGCCGTTTTCGTCGACGCCGACGGAACGTTTCTGGGTGCGCTCGCTCCGCCCTCGCACTTCGTCGACCCGCTCGACTTCGTCGCCCTTGCGCGCCAAGCGCTGATCGCACGGCAGGCTTCGTTCGCGGATCTGCTCGGCCCCGAGCCGATCGCGCAGGACGAGATCGCCATGGTCACACCACGCTTCTGGCAGGCCAGCGCGGAGTCGCTCTCCCCGGACCGCGCGTTCATGCGCGTGCGCGTGCGCGGTCACGAGCTGATCGTCGGCGACGACGGACGCGTGTATCGCCAGCTCACCCCACCTCGTTGCAACATCGTTGCGCTGCCGTCGAACGGCAAGGCCAAGCCGGCGGCGCCGGAGGTCGAGAAAACATGAAAACCCGAGTCATGCGGCTCATCGCTCCGACGATCGCCGCACTGGGCCTCTTCGCGACCAGCGCGGCGGCCGATACGCCGGCGGTGAACCCCGTCGACGTCAGACTGCGCGTCGTCTTTTTGCCGTACGGCACGGCGAGCGATACGTCTGCGACGACCCAGGCCATTCGGACGGGCATCACCAAGCTGGTGGATTCGATCAACCAGCAGAATCCGCTCTACAACGCCTGCAACCAGGCACCGGGAGCGGCGGTCGACGGTGCCGCGTGCGACGCGACGCAGGCGAACCTGATCGTCACCACGGCGTGGCAGAGCGGTGCAGCCGGCGCGTCGATCACCCTGAGCCCGGTCGATCTTCCCGACCATCAATCGTTCGCGCCGGTCGTCCTGACCGTTACGCCCGGCACCGACGATCCCGGCGACGCGAACGCCATCGCCGCCGCGCTTCAGCTCAATGCCACGCAGATCCAAGCGCTGCTAGGCACGCCGACGATCGCCAACGGCCTGCTCTCGACGGCGGCGTACCAGCCGTACGTGCAACTCGTGCCCGACGTGGGCTCGAGCCAGGCGACCCACGTCGACCTGCTTCAGAACTTGCTCGCGCGCCGCGGCATCGCGTCGGTGGCCTCGCAGTTCAACGCCGGCACGGTGACCTCGGGAAAGGTCAGCGCGCAGACGATCTGCGGGCTGGGACAGCGTTATCTGGTGTACTCCTACGCCGAGCGTACCGAAGACCGCATCCTCTCCCTCAACACGCGCGTCGAGACGCGAATGACCGGGCACCTGTACGATTGTCCGACCCGGACGGACCTGCCGTTCGGCAACGACACGCACACCTTCGCGACCAACACCGCGCTCTCGTTCGGCCCGTTCATCAACTTGCTGGCGGTGCTGTTTCTCTCGAAGACGGGATCGTGGACGTACACCGCCGCGGCCGGCGGCCTGGCGTCCAAGATCGTCGATCAGACACCGGCCCAGATCGAAGACCATACCGTCGAGATCACGATGCAGCAATTCGTCGACCATTTCTGCGACAAGCTGCACGACTTGCCGACGCTGGCCCCCGCGACGATCGCTACGCCGGTGCCGATGGTGACGGCGACCCCGACGCCGAGCCCGACACCCACGCCGCCGCCGCCGGGATCGGCGAAATCGTACCGCGTTTTGACCTCCAATGTTCAGCCGCAAAACCAGACTACCGGAGCGGGTGCGACCACAGCGGGGAGCGGCGCTTCGACCGCAACCGCGTCGGCGGCGCAGTCGCTCGACATCGGGCAATTCACCGCGACGACGCCGCCCCCGCTCAAGTGCGGAAAGCCGATCTACGAAGATCCGCCGCCGATTCCGGCCGACGCGCCGCTGTTCACCCGCCGCGATACGCGTTCGTAAGCGGTGACGTTTCCAGCGCGACACAGCTGCCGATAGGTTCCGTTCAGCACCAGTGCTTGGACCTTCGGCAGCACGTTGTCGTGGAAGTCTTGGTTCGGGTAGTCGCTCGCGACGACCAGATACTGCACGTCGAGCGCTTGCGGGTCCTCGCCCAGAACGGTCACGTGCGGTCGGCGCGCGGCGGTCGCGGCGTACCATTCGTCGTGCGTCGCCAGCGTCGCGTCGGGCGGGACGCAGGCCAGCGCGGTGCGCGCGTCGCCGAGCGCGTGGTACGAGGGCCGCAGATAGTGGAGCGGGTGCAGCGGGCTGAAGAAGACCAGCACCAGCGCCGAGAGGACGAACGCGACGCTCGTCCAGCGCCGCGGGACGCGCAGGCTCGCGATCCCGGCGGCGAACGCGATCAGCAGCCACGGGATCCACAGCGCCGCGTAGTGCATGCCCATCCGCCATACCAGGCCGCTGTTCGCCAGCAGCACGATCGCGAAGCCGGGGAGGCACAGCGCGATCAGCCGCGAGCGCAGCGGCACCAGCGCGAGCGGAACGAACGCTTCGAGCAGATACGTCAGGCGCCCGACCGTGAAGATCGCCGCCGCGAACGCCAGCGGGTGGGTGAACGGCGCGAGCACCAGCGCGGCCGGACCGTGCGCGAACGGATACTCGTAGAAGTGCGAAGGCGGCCAGGGTCCGACGCGCGGCAGCACCGCGAAGACGTAGACCGCGTCGGAGGCCAGCGCCGCCGCCGCCGACCCGAAGCCGGCCAGCGCCCAACCACGGTCGCGCCGGACCAGGCCCGCGATGCCGACCCCGGCGCCGATCAGGGCCAGCTCGAGGCAGACGTCCTCGCGCAAGAGCACCAGCAGCGCCGCGGCCGCGGTCAGCCAACCCCACGCGCGGCGCTCGAGCGCCAGCCACCAGCCCAGCGCCAGCGGCGAGAGCAGTCCCAGGTCACGGAACTCGCCGAACCCGACCGCCACCAGCGGCGGATAGACGAGGGCGACCGCGCCGATCCGATCGGCGATCCCGCCCGCGATCCCGCGGGCCCGGGCCAGCGCCGCCAGCAGCGGCGCGCACGCGACCGTCGCCAGCGCCAAGATGGCCTGCAGCACCCAGAGCGAGTGGGTGGCCGCCAGGAACGGCCACAGCAGCGCTAGAGCCGGCGACCAGTGGAAGCGGAAGTGGGTGCCCTGCTCGATCCCGTCCCGCATCCCGCCGAACGCGTCGAGGATGATCTGCACGAAGGTCCCGGTATCGGCTCCGTAGCTCCAGTCGGCGGCCCGGACGGCGGCCAGGGCGGCCAGGACGATGAAGGCGACGACGGTCCAGGCGAGCAGGCGGCGGGAGGGCACGGCGGCGAGGGTTCTCGCCTTGCGTGGGACCTCCGCCTGTGGTAAAGTAAGCCGTTGTGTCTGCCCGCGGACATGACGCGCGTTCGCGCGCTCCACCGCTCTCGCCGTGCGGTCGGACAAGAGGTCGAACGATGGGCAGGTTGCCCGCGTGTCGGTCGAGGCGACGACACCCGGCCGTTCGCCGGGCAGGAAAAGCACCCAGAGCGAGTTTTCTTTTGGCCGCCAAGAAGCAAACCAAGACGCGCAAGAAGCGCGAGTTCAAGAACGTCGGCGCGGGCGTCGCGCACATCCACTCCTCGTTCAACAACACGATCGTCACGATCACGGACAACACCGGGTCGACGATCGCCTGGGCGAGCGCAGGCAACCTCGGGTTCAAGGGCTCGAAGAAGTCGACGCCGTTCGCCGCGCAGATGGCCGCCGAGGCCGTCGCGCGCAAGGCGATGGAGCATGGGATGAAGACCGCCGAGGTCTACGTCAAGGGACCGGGCGCCGGCCGCGAGGCCGCGATCCGTTCGCTCCAGGCTGCCGGCCTCGAAATCACGCTCATCAAAGACGTCACGCCCATCCCGCACAACGGTTGCCGCCCGCCGAAGCGGCGGCGCGTGTAGGGGAGTAGAGTAGAAAAAAATGGCCCGCTACACCCAACCCGTGTGCCGCCTGTGCCGTCGCGAGACCGCGACGTCCAAGACCGGCGAGAAGATCAAGCTCTTCCTTAAGGGCGACCGCTGCCTGTCCAAGAAGTGCGCCGTCGAGCGCCGCGGCACGGCCCCCGGTCAGAAGACGCAGAACACCAAGACCCGCGCGAAGGTCTCGGAGTACGGCCGCCAGCTGCGTGAGAAGCAGAAGATGCGCCGCTACTACGGCGTGCTCGAGACGCAGTTCCAGAACTACTTCCGCGAAGCGCAGCGCGTGAAGGGTCAGACCGGCGCGACGTTCCTGCAGCTGCTCGAGCGGCGCTTGGACAACGTCGTCTACCGTCTGAACCTGGCCCTGAGCCGCGCGCAGGCGCGCCAGCTGGTCACGCACCGCCACTTTATGGTCAACGGCCGCCGCGTCAACATCCCCTCGTACATCCTCAAGGCCGGCGACGTGATCTCGATCGCCGAGGGTTCGAAGAGCTCGGACCTGTTCGCGCAGCTGGTCGAGACCGCCAAGGCGCGCCGCCATCCCGATTGGCTCGAGTTCTCGGAGACCGACAACACCGCCAAGGTGCTGGCGCTCCCCAGCCGCGAGCAGATCGACACCCCGGTCGACGAGCAGCTGATCGTCGAATACTACTCGCGCTAACCCGCAACCACCACCGCCGCTAGACGTCCGATCGTCTCGGGGACCCGAGGCGGATAACGCAAGCGGAGAAAGACCACACCACCACCATCATGACCGTCCTCGAAGCGCCGGCCGGCGCGCAGATCGAAGTTCGCGAGCGTCGCGAGAACTACGCCAAGTTCGTCATCGAGCCGCTGGAGCGCGGCTTCGGGATCACCATGGGCAACGCGCTGCGTCGCGTCCTGCTCTCGTCGATCCCCGGAGCCGCCGTCACCTACGTCAAGATCGACGGCGTGCTGCACGAGTTCTCGACCATCAGCGGCGTCGTCGAAGACACCGTCGACCTGCTCCTGAACCTCAAGGGACTCCCGCTCAAGCTCAACACCGACGATCCGAAGGTGCTCTCGCTCAACGTGAGCGGCGCGCGTGAAGTGACGGCGGGCGACATCGCTCCCGACGCCGACGTCGAGATCCTCCAGCCGAACTACCACATCGCGACGCTGTCCAAGAAGGACGCCAAGCTCTCGATGGAGATCGGCGTGGAGAAGTCGCGCGGCTACGTCACCTCGGACCGTCAGCGCAACATCGAGCACATGATCGGGCTCATCCCGATGGACTCGATCTTCTCGCCGATCCGCAAGGTCAACTTCACCGTCGACGACACCCGCGTCGGCCAGTCGGTCGACTTCGACCGGCTGACCATCGAGATCGAGACCAACGGCTCGATCACGCCCGACGACGCGCTCTCGGAAGCGGCCGAGATCCTGACCGACCAGCTGCACCTGTTCATCGGCTTCTCGACCGAAGAGAAGCCCGTCTCGGCGGCGCCCGCCAGCGAGTGGGACGTCCCGGTCGAGACGCTCAACCTCTCGGTGCGCTCGTTCAACTGCCTCAAGCGGGCCGGCATCTCGAAGGTCTCCGAGCTGCTGGACATGACGGAAGACGAGATCATCAAGATGCGCAACTTCGGCAAGAAGTCGCTCGACGAGATCAAGCAGGTTCTCGAAGAGCGCGGCCTCTCGCTCCGCCAGGCGTGATCATCAGGAACTCTTAGAGGAAACCATGCCGCACCAAGTCGCCAACAAACGCCTCTCGCGCACCGACGGCCACCGCAAGGCGCTGCTCCGCAACCTCGCGACGTCGTTCTTCAAGCACGAGAAGATCGAGACGACCTCGACCAAGGCCAAGGAGATCTCGAAGGTCGTCGACCGCCTGATCACCCAGGCGCGCCGTGGCGATCTGCACTCGCGGCGCCTGGTCGCGTCGTACCTGACCGAAGAGCCGGTCGCGAAGAAGCTGTTCGAGCAGATCGCGCCGGCCCTCAAGGACCGGACCGGCGGCTACACGCGGATCACCAAGACCCGCGTGCGCCCCGGCGACGCGGCCGAGCTCTCGTTGTTGGAGCTGGTCAAGTAGCAGGTCGTTCGTAGCGGAGGCTCCGGTGCAACGCCGGGGCCCCGCCGAGCGGTCACACCAGCTACTACCGTATGCTTACGACCTCGGACGACCCCCTCAGTCTGACCTCCGTCACGCGATCGTTCATCGCGGACAGCATCACGCCGATCTCCGCGTACCTCGCCCTGGCCCAGCCGGGGCGTTCGTGTTTGCTGGAGTCGGTCGAGGGGACGGAGCGGATCAGCCGCTTCTCGTTCATCGGGCTCGACTATCTCGACGTCCTGAGCGTGGACCGCGACGCGGCCATGCTCGACCGCATCCGCACGATGATCGGCCGGTACCGTCTCGATCGCACCGACCTGCCGTTCCCGGGCGGCGCGGTCTGGGCGTTCACCTACGACGCCGCGCGCGTGCTCGAACCGATCGGCGAGGCGCCGCCGCCCGACGTGCGCTTCGGCGACGCGCTGGTGCTCATCCCCGGCACCTGGGTCGTCTTCGATCACTTCACGCACCGCGTCTCGCTGATCGGCCTGTGCGCCGAGGCGGACCGCGCGTCGGTCGAAGCCCGGCTCGACGCGTACGTCGCGCGGCTGCTCGACCAGCGGCCGACGATTCCCGGCGCGGTACGAGCCGACGGTCCGGTGACGGCCTCGATGGACGAGCCGACCTTTCTGGCGCGCGTCGCGCAGGCGAAGGAGTTCATCCGCGAGGGTGAGGCCTACCAGCTGCAGGTGGGAATCCGCTTCTCGTGCCCGCTGGCGGGGACGGCGTTCGACTTCTACCGGCAGATTCGCGCCCGCAACCCCTCGCCGTACATGTTCTTCATCGAGCACGACGGACGCGCGGTGTTCGGCGCCTCACCGGAATTTCTGGTCCGGCTCGACGGGCGCGACGCGCGCATCCGGCCGCTGGCCGGGACGCGGCCGCGCGGCGCCGACGAGGCGAGCGACCAGCGCATCGCCGACGAGCTGCTCGAAGACCCCAAAGAGCGGGCCGAGCACGTCATGCTGGTCGACCTGGCGCGCAACGACTTGGGTGCGGTCTGCGCGACCGGCACCGTCCACGTCGACGAGCTGATGGTCATCGAGCGCTACTCGCACGTCATGCACATCGTCTCCAACGTCGTCGGCGAGCTGCGCCGCGACAAGGACGCGCTCGACCTGTTCGCGGCCTCGTTCCCGGCCGGCACGGTCACCGGCGCGCCGAAGATTCGCGCCATGCAGCTGATCGACCAGCTCGAGCCGGTCGCGCGCGGCTTCTACGCGGGCAGCGTAGGCCACATCGACTTCGACGGCGACATGGACTCGTGCATCGTGCTGCGCTCGGTGGCGGTCGCCAACGGACGGGCCTACTGGCAGGCCTCGGCCGGGATCGTCACCGACAGCAACCCGCAGGCCGAGTACGCCGAGGTCCACCACAAGACCGGCATCGTCCGCGCCGTCTTGGGCATCGCGCCATGACCAAGATACTACTCATCGACAACTACGACTCGTTCAGCTGGAACCTGGCGCATCTGTTCGGCGGGTTGGCCGGCGTCGAGGTCGAGGTGATCCGCAACGACGATCCGCGGTTGGACGACGGCGTCACCGCGCGCTACGACGGCGTCGTGATCGGACCGGGCCCGGGGCGCCCGGCCGACGCGGGACGGACGCCGGCGATCGTGCGCGAGGCGGCGCGCGAGGCGCGTCCGCTGTTCGGCGTGTGCCTCGGACTGCAGGCGATCGGCGAAGCGTTCGGCGGACGAGTGGTGCACGCGCCGCGACAGATGCACGGCAAGGTCTCCGAGATCACCCATGACGGGCGCGGCGTGTTCGCCGGGCTGCCCTCGCCGTTCAGCGCGACGCGGTATCACTCGCTGGTCGTCGACCACGACGGCTTTCCGGCGGTCTTGCGCGCCAACGCCGTCAGCGAGGACGCCGTGATCCAGGGGCTCGAGCACCGCGAGCTGCCGATTGCGGCGGTGCAGTTCCACCCCGAATCGGTCCTGACGGTGCAGGGCCGCGCTCTAGCGGAGAACGTCGTGCGCACGATGCGCGCGCGCCAGCTCGCGTGAGCGACTATCCCGCGCTGCTGCGCCGCCTGATCGCCGGCGAAGACCTGAGCGCGGCCGAGATGGCCGAGACGGTCGGCGGCATCATGGACGAGACGATCTCGTCGGTGCGCGCCGCCGCGCTGCTGGCCGCGCTGGCCGCCAAGGGCGAGACGGTCGACGAAGTGGTCGGCGCGGCGCGCGCGATGCGCGCGCGCAGCATGCGGGTCGAGCACGGCTTGCCGTACGTGCTCGACATCGTCGGGACCGGCGGCGACGGCGCGCACACGATCAACATCTCGACCACGGCCGCCTTCGTGGTCGCCGGCTGCGGCGTTCCCGTCGCCAAGCACGGGAACCGGGCGGCGTCGAGCCTGTGCGGCAGCGCCGACGTCCTCGAAGCGTTGGGCGTGCGTCTCAACCGCAGCCCGCAGCAGACGGCACTTGCGCTGCGCGAGGACGGAATCGCGTTCTTGTTCGCGCAGCACCACCATCCGGCGATGCGCGCGGTCGCGCCGGTGCGACGCGAGTTGGGCGTGCGCACGGTCTTCAACGTGCTCGGGCCACTCACCAACCCCGCCGGCGCGCAGCGCCAGGTGGTCGGCGTCGCGCGCGCCGAGCACGTCGAGCTGATCGCCGACGCGCTGCGGGCGCTGGGCGCGCAAGCGGCCGCGGTGATCCACGGGGAGGACGGGCTCGACGAGATCTCCGGCGAGGCGCCGACGACGGTCGTCCAGTTCGACCGCAACGGCCAGCGCCGCTGGACGCTCGACCCCGGCCGCCACGGCGTCCACACCCCGCGCGCCGCGATCATCGGCGGCGACGCGCGCACCAACGCCGCCGCGCTGGTGGCGATCCTCGAGGGCGAGCGCAGCGCTCGCGCCGACCTGGTGGTCCTCAACGCCGCGCTCGCGCTCGTCGTCGCGGGCGAGGCGATCGACATCGACGACGGGATGGTGCGCGCACGCACGGCCATCGAACGAGGCCGCGCCCGCGCGGCGCTGGACGCGCTGCGCCGGGAGCGCGAGACGGAGTTGGTATGACCGACATGCTGGAGAAGCTCTACGCCGCCAAGGAGGTCGCGCGCGCGGCCGACGAGGCCCGCGAGCCGATGGGCATCCTGCGCGAGCGCGCGCAGAACCGCCTGCGCGAGCGGCGTCCGTTCCGCGCCGCCTTGGCGAGCGCGAGCGGTCCGGCCATCATCGCCGAGATCAAGCGCGCCTCGCCGTCGGTCGGGATCATCGTGCCCAAGCTGGACCCGGCGCAGATCGCGCGCACCTACGCGCAGGCCGGCGCCGACGCGATCAGCGTGCTGACCGAGGCGGACCACTTCTTGGGCGACTTGAGCTACCTCGACGTGGCCCGCGACGCGGCGCCGCTGCCGATCCTGCGCAAGGACTTTCTCTCCACCCGCTACGACGTCGCGCAGTCGGCGGCGTACGGTGCCGACGCGTTCTTGGCGATCGTGGCCGGGCTGAGCGACGAGGTGCTCCACGAGCTGTTCGACGAGGCCAAGCGCTGGGATCTCGACGTGCTGGTCGAGGTGCACACCGACGCCGAGCTGGCGCGGGCGCTGGCCGCCGGTGCGACGCTGCTCGGGATCAACAACCGCAACCTGCGCACCTTCGAGACCGACCTGGCCGTCACCGAGGAGCTGCTGCCGCTGGTGCCGCGCGGCACCGTCGTCATCAGCGAGAGCGGCGTGCGCTCGCAGAAGGACGTACGCCGTCTGGTCGAGCACGGCGCGCGCGGCGTGCTGGTCGGCGAGTCGCTGATGCGCGCCGAGGACAAAGCCGACGCCATCCGTGCCCTCAAGGGAGCGGCGGTCCCGGCCTGACGTGCGCACCCGGATCAAGATCTGCGGCTGCACCAGCGTCGCCGAAGCGCTGCTGGCGGTCGACGCCGGCGCCGACGCGGTCGGCGTGCTGCTGGCCGAAGAGTCGCCGCGGCGCGTGTCGATGCACGTGCTGCACGAGATCGCGGCCGCCATTCCCGCGTTGACCGCGCTGGTCGCGGTGTTCGTCGACCCGCCCTCGGGGCTGGTCGACGAAGCGCTCAAGGTCGGTGCGACGCCGCAGTTCCACGGCTTCGAGAGCGCCGAGACGTGCGAGGTCTTCGCCGCCGGGCCGTACCTCAAGGCCTATCACCTGCGCCCCGACCGCATCCCCAGCGGTCCCGAGTTCGCCGCGTTCGCGCGACCGTTCGCGCACGCGACGTGGCTGTTCGACACCGCCGGCGCCGACGGCCGCAGCGGTGGGACCGGTCGCGTCTTCGACTGGCGTGCGGCACGGCAGCTGGCCGGCGAGCGGCGCTTCGTGGTGAGCGGGGGCTTGACGCCGGCCAACGTCGGCGAGTGCGTGCGCTTGGTCCGGCCGTATGCGGTAGACGTGCGCAGCGGCGTCGAAACCGACGGCGCGAAGGATCCCGACAAGATCCGCGCCTTCGTCCGAGCGGTGCGCGAAGCCGACCTGAGCGAAAAAGACGTGATGAGATGACGACCAACCTGCAGCAGCTTCCCGACGTCCGCGGCTATTACGGCCGCTTCGGCGGAATCTTCGTCCCCGAAGTCCTGGTCGAGGCGCTCGCCCAGCTCGAGCGCGCGATGCGCGACGCCTTCGCCGACGCGGATTTCTGGCGGACCTACGAAGGGCTGCTGCACGACTACGTCGGCCGTCCTTCGCCGATCTACCAGGCCGAGCGGCTCGTCGACGGCCCCCACGCACCGATCGTCTTCAAGCGCGAGGACACCAACCACACCGGCGCGCACAAGATCAACAACACCGTGGGCCAAGCGCTGCTGGCGCAGCGGATGGGCAAGCGGCGCTTGATCGCCGAGACGGGCGCCGGCCAGCACGGCGTGGCCACCGCGACGATCGGCGCCAAGCTCGGGATGCAGGTCGACGTCTACATGGGTGCGGTCGACGTCGAGCGGCAGGCGCTCAACGTCTATCTCATGCGGCTGCTCGGTGCGAACGTGCACCCGGTCGAGAGCGGGACGCGCACGCTCAAGGATGCGACCAACGAGGCGTTCCGCGAGTGGGCGGCCCGGGTCGAGGACACCTTCTACGTCATCGGTTCGGTGGTCGGCGCGCACCCGTACCCGTACCTGGTGCGCGAGTTCCAAAAGGTGATCGGCGTCGAGGCGCGCGCGCAGATGCTCGAGCGCTACGGCCGGCTGCCGACCGACGTCGTCGCGTGCGTCGGCGGCGGCTCCAACGCGATGGGGATCTTTCACGCCTTCGTCGGCGACGCGCAGGTGCGTTTGTGGGGCGTCGAGGCCGCCGGGCACGGCGTGCGGTCGATCGACACCGCCGCCTCGCTCAACGCCGGCTCGGTCGGCATCCTGCACGGCTCGCGCAGCTACGTGCTGCAAGACGATGACGGTCAGGTGCGCGACACGCACTCGATCTCGGCGGGCCTGGACTATCCCGGCGTCGGTCCCGAGCACGCGTGGCTCAAGGACGCCGGCCGCGCCACCTACGTCGCGATCGACGACGCCGACGCGCTGGCGGCCTTTCACCACACCGCGCGGCGCGAGGGGATCGTCCCGGCGCTCGAGTCGGCGCACGCGATCGCCTACGCGCAGCGCCTGGCGGTCGAGCGCGGGCCGGACGGGCTGGTGCTGGTGAGCCTGAGCGGCCGCGGCGACAAGGACGTGCGCACCGTCGCCGCGCTCGAGGGCGAGGTGGCCGGGTGATCGTCAGCGAGGGGATCGAGGCCGTCTTCGCGCGCGCGCGCGCCGAGCGGCGCGCGGCACTCATCCCGTACGTCGTGGCCGGCGATCCGGACCGCGAGACGACGCTGGCGGTGCTCGAAGCGCTGACGGCCGCCGGTGCCGACCTGATCGAGCTGGGCATCCCGTACGGGGACCCGTTGGCCGACGGGCCGACGATCGCGGCCGCCGGGCAGCGCGCGCTCGACGGCGGGACGCGCATGGCCGACGTGCTCGCGCTGGCAACGCGAGCGCGTGAGCGCGGCTGCGCTCCCATCGTTTTCTTCACCTATGTGAACCCCGTCGACCGCTACGGCCCGGAGCGCTTCGCGCGCGATGCCGCCGCGACCGGCGCGGTCGGCGCGATCGTCCCGGACGTCTCGCTCGAGGAGCTCGACGCGTTCGCGCCGCCGTTGCGTGCGGCCGGCCTCGCCATCCCGCTCTTGGTCGCGCCGACGACCCCGCCGGCGCGCGCGGAACGCATCGCCGCCGCGTCGAGCGGCTTCGTCTACCTCGTCTCGCGGCTGGGCGTCACCGGCGCGCGCCGCGAACCCGACACCGGCTGGCTGGCCGGAGCGCTGGCACGCTTGCGCGGGGTGACCTCGCTTCCGTTGGCGGTCGGCTTCGGCATCTCGACGCCGGCGCACGCCGCGGCGGTCGGCGCGCTGGCCGACGGCGTCATCGTCGGCAGCGGCCTGATCGACGCGTACGCCGGAACGCGCGGCGAGGAGGCCGCGCAGCGCGCCGGCGCGTACGTCGCGGCCTTGCGCGCCGCGTTGCCGACGCGCGGGTAGCGAGAAGGAGGAAATCACCGCCGCGAGGCGCACCCTCGGCACAACTTTTGTCGGAGGTGGCTCGATGATTCTTCGTCCTACCGCGGCCCTTGGCGTGCTCGCGCTGGCAGCGACGGTGCTCGTGCCCGGTCTCTCGGCCCGGGCCGATACGGACACGATCGTGTTCGGCTCGCCGATCTCGCTGACCGGTGCCTTGACCAAGGAAGGTCACCTCACGCAAGAGGGCTACGAGTTCTGGAAGACCTACGTCAACGCGCACGGCGGCATCAAGGTCGGCAACAAGTCGTATAAGGTCGACATCAAGTACTACGACGACGAGTCGAAGAACGACACGTCGGCGCAGTTGGCGGAGCGCCTGATCGACCAGGACCACGTCAACTTCTTGCTCGGGCCGTACGGTTCGGGGACGAGCTTCACGGTGGCGGGGATCGCCGAGCGCAAGAAGATCCCGATGGTCGAAGGCAACGGCGCGGCCGAGCGGATCTTCAACCAAGGCTTCAAGTACACGTTCGGCGTGCTCTCGCCGGCGCGCCGCTACCTCGAAGGCGTGCTCGAGATGGCCGTGCACCAAAAGCCGGCCGCCAAGAGCGTCGCGATCACCTCGGCCAGCGACGCCTTCTCGCAGGAGGTCGCGCAAGGCGCGGCCACCTGGGCGCAAGCGCACGGGATGAAGGTCGTCTACGACAACAAGTATCCCGACACCGCGACGGACGTCTCGTCGGTCATCTCCGCGCTCAAGGGGACCAACCCCGACCTGATCGTCAACGCCGGTCACGTGCAGGACGCGCTGCTGGTGCAGAAGGGTCTCAAGGATCAGAACGTGATGGCCGGCGGTTACGGCTACACGGTCGGACCCGACACCCCGGACTTCGCGAACTCGCTGGGCAAGGACGCCAACGACGTCTTCGGCGCCGCGCAGTGGTCGGACGCGGTGAAGTACAAGGGCGAGCCGGGCTTCTACCGCACCGCGCAAGAGTATGCCAAGGCGTTCGAAGCGGCGTATCACCACCGCGCGGACTATCACAACGCGGAGTCGACCGCGGCGTGCCTGGCCTTCCAGTATGCGATCGAGCGCGCCGGTTCGCTGGACCCCGACAAGGTGCGTGACGCGCTGGCGAAGCTCGACGTGGTGACGTTCTACGGCATCCTCAAGTTCGACAGCCGCGGCCTGAACGTGTACAAGCCGATGGTCGTCAATCAGATTCAGAACGGCAAGCTCGTCACCGTTTGGCCGGCGGGCTTGGCCGAAGCGAAGGTCATCTGGCCGGCACCCCCTTGGGGCAAGCGCTAACACTTGGCGCAATATGTGGTGGACGGGATCCTCGCGGGTGGGGTCCTGGCCATCGTCGCCATCGGATTCTCCCTGGTGTGGGGAATCATGAACATCATCAACCTCGCGCACGGCGCGTTCGTGATGCTCGGCGCCTACGTGACCTACGAGCTCTACGCGGTCTACCACGTCGACCCGTTCCTCTCGCTGCCGGTCTCCTTCGTGGTGCTGTTCGCGATCGGCTACGCCGTGCAGCGCTGGATCATCAACTGGGTCGTGCGCGCACCGATCCTGACGACCTTCCTGCTCACCTTCGGACTCTCGCTGCTGATCGTCAACGTCGCGCTCATCATCTGGACCGGCGACCGCCGCGGCATCGAGACCGCGTATAGCGGCACCAACTTCACGCTGCTCGGCGTGACGGTGCCGTGGGTCAAGCTGTTCACGCTGGTCGCGGCGCTGGTCATCACCGGCGCGCTGCAGCTGTGGCTGACCCGCTCGAAGACCGGCCGCGCGATTCGCGCCACCGCGATGGACATCGGCGCGGCGCAGCTCAGCGGGGTGCGGGTGGCGCGTATCTACGCGATCGTGTTCGGCTTGGGCGCGGGTCTGGCCGGCGTCGCCGGCACGCTGATCGCGCTCTCCTCGTCGATCAACCCCAACATGGGCGACCCGTTCCTCATCTCGGCCTTCGCGGTCTGTGTGCTGGGCGGGCTGGGTTCGGTGCAAGGCGCGCTGATCGGCGGTCTGGTCTACGGGGTCATCCAGGCGGTAGCGACCTCGGTGCAGTTCACCGTCGGCGGTCAGCTGATCAGCGGCTCGGGGCTCTCCGACGCCGTCGCCTTCATCGTGCTGCTGCTGGTGCTGATCTTCCGCCCGACCGGTATCATGGGACGCGCGGTCGCGTGAACGCGGCGCTGCGCAGCCTGGGCCTGAGCGGCATCACCGGCAACCCGGTCGCGTTCGCGGTCGCGCTGGCGCTGATGGCGCTCTTGCTGTTCGTGCCGGCGGCGCACAACGACTACTTCAACCTGGTCTTCCGCAACATCCTGATGTACGCCGCGATGGCGTACGGCTGGAATCTGATCGGCGGCTATACCGGCTACGTCTCGTTCGGCAACGTGGCGTTCTTCGGCATCGGCTGTTACTGCTCGGGCGTGCTCTCGACCCACGGTGTCGACAGCCTGCTGGCCGACGTCGCGCTGGCGGTCGCCGTCAACGCGCTCTTCGCCAACCTGCTCGGGCGCGTCGTGCTGCGGCTGCGCGGCCCCTATTTCGGCATCGCGACGCTGGGTATCGGCGTCGCCGTCGCCGAGATCATCGCCAACCTGGACGCGCTGGGCGGTACGAGCGGCCTGGCGCTGCACCAAGTCGACGAGGCGCACTTCGGCGTCTACTACTACGCGATGTGGCTGGTCGCGCTGGCTTCGATGCTGGGCACGTTCTTCATCACGCGCTCGAAGGTGGGCTACGCGTTCGTCGCCGTGCGCGAGAACGAGGACGCGGCGGCCGCGCTGGGCATCCCGGCCACCAAGTACAAGATCCGCGCCTGGATGCTGGGCGCGATGATGGGCGCCGCAGCTGGTGCGGTCTTCGCCCCCGCCAACGGGTTCATCGACCCCTCGATCACCTTCTCGCCCGACTCCAACGTGTTCCCGATCGTGATGACGATCTTGGGCGGGATCGGCACCGTCGCCGGCCCGTTCATCGGCGCGCTGATCCTGGCCGGCGTCAACGAGCTCTTGCAACGCTACATCGTCAACGCGCACACGCTGTTCTTCGGAACGATGATCGTGCTGGTCGTGCTGCTGCTGCCGCGCGGCCTGGTCTGGCTGTTCGGCTTGCGCGGCGGCGTACGGGCCTGGCTGCGCAGCCTGACGGCGTATCGCGCATGAGCACGCCGCTGCGGATCGCGGGCGTCGGCATGCGCTTCGGCGGCTTGTGGGCGCTCAACGAGGTGAGCTTCACCGTCGAGCCGGGAACGATCGTCGGGCTGATCGGTCCCAACGGTTCCGGCAAGACGACGCTGATGAACGTGATCAGCGGCGTTTTCAAGCCGACCAAAGGTGACGTCTTCTACGGCGAGCGCCGCATCGCCGACGTGCCGACCCACGCCATCTGTCGCTTGGGGATCGCGCGCACGTTCCAGATCGTCAAGCCGTTCGCGGCGCTGACGGTGCGCGAGAACGTCGCGGTCGGCGCGATGTACGGCCGCGACGGTGCCAAACGTTCGACCCGCGCGTCGTTCGCGCGCGCCGACGAGCTGCTCGAGACCGTCGGTCTGGCGCGCGTCGCCGGCCGACCCGCCAGCGAGCTGACGATTCCGGACCGCAAACGGCTCGAGGTCGCCAAGGCCCTGGCGCTCGACCCCGAGTTGCTGCTGCTCGACGAGGTGATGGCCGGCCTGAACGCGACCGAGGTCGACGAGGCGCTCGACCTGCTGCGCCGCGTGCACGCGCGCGGCGTCACGCTGATCGTCGTCGAGCACCTGATGAAGGCGATCGTCTCGATCTCGCAGCGCGTGGTCGTGTTGGCGGAAGGGAAGAAGATCGCGGAGGGCTCGCCGTCCGAGGTGCTCAGCGCGCCCAACGTGATCGAGGCCTATCTCGGCTCGCGCTGGGCCAAGCGCCAAGCGGAGCTCCGAGCGATCGACGACGAGCGCCGGGTGGCGCTCGAGGTCGAGCCGCCGGAGGACGCATGAACGCGGAACGTGCGCCGCTCGGGCTGACGGTCGAAGCGCTGTGCGCGGGCTACGGCGACACGCAGGTGCTGTGGGACGTCTCGCTCGAGATCCGGCCCGGTGAGATCGTCGCGCTGGTCGGCTCCAACGGTGCCGGCAAGTCGACGCTGCTCGGTGCGATCAGCGGCGTCGTCTCCACGTGGAGCGGCGGCGCGCGCGTCGGCGATCGAACGCTGACCGGGATGGCGCCCGATCAGATCGTCGCCGCCGGCGTCTTGCAGGTGCCGCAAGGTCGGCGGCTCTTCGGCGGCTTGACGGTCGAGGAGAACCTGCGCATGGGCGCCTACCTGCGCCGCGACCGCGAGGTCGAGGCCGACCTCGAACGCATCCTCGGGCTCTTGCCGCGCTTGCGCGAACGCTACGGCTTCTTGGCCGGCCGGCTGTCGGGCGGCGAGCAGCAGCAAGTGGCGATCGCGCGCGCGCTGATGGCGCGCCCGCGCGTGCTGCTGATCGACGAGATGTCGCTCGGGCTCGCGCCGGTGCTGGTCGACGCGCTGCTGGGGTTGTTGGCGCAGATCAACGCCGGCGGCGTCTCCATCCTGATCGTCGAGCAGGACGTGCAGACCGCGCTCGAGGTCAGCACCCGCGCCTACGTGCTGGAGACCGGGCGCATCGTGCTCAGCGGGCCGTCGGCGCAGCTGCTCGACGACCCGGCGATCCGCAAGGCGTATCTCGGCGTCTGACGGAACCGTCGGCCGCATGAACCAGATCGTCGAGCTGCTCCGCCTCCCCTCGCCGACCCCGACGCCGCAGGCGTTGGCGTTCGACGGCGCGCGCCTGTGGGTCGGCTCGCGCGACACGCACCGCATCCTCTCGATCGATCCGGCCGAGTGGACCGCGCGCGACGAAGGCGAAGCGCCCAACGTCCCGTGGGGCATGACCGCGGTCGCCGAGGAGTTCCGCGTCATCGCCGGCGACGCCGACGGCGACCGTTTCGTGCACCGTTTCGTCCCCGGCCACGGCTTTGCGACCGAGGGGACGTTCCGGGCGCCCGACGGCACCGGCTCGCAGTTGAGCTGGGACGGTGACGTGCTCTACATCAGTCAGTGGTACAAGCAGCAGTTCGTCGGCGTCGACGCCGACGGCGACGTGCTGGGCGTCACCAAAGCACCGCATCAGATCTGCGGCCAGACCATCGTCGACGGCTGCTTCTACGCGGTGACGACCGACGACGAAGAGTCGGGCGTCTATTGGCTCACGCGCGTCGACGCGCGCGGCGCCGAGCCGGTGGCGAGCGACTTGGCGATCATCCCGTTCCCGGCGCGCGCGCTGGCGTTCGACGGCGAACGCTTCTGGACCAACCACCGCGCCGCCGACCAGATCGTCGCTTTCGAACGACCCGACTAAGGAGCGCTCACGCGAGCGGTTCGAGGCCGGCGGCGAAGGCGTCCCACTCGGCGCGGTAGCGCGCCAGCTCGCCGGCGGACAAGAACGACGCCTCGAGCGTCGCCCGGTTGAGCGCCCACAGCTCGTCCCACGAGAAGCCCTGGCGCGCCAGCAGCGCGTACTCGTTGCACAGATCGGTGCCGAACATCGCCGGGTCGTCCGAGTTGAGCGTGCAGCGCAAGCCGGCCGCGAGCATGCGGCGAATCGGGTGCGGTTCGCCGGGCGCGACGATGCCGAGCGCGTAGTTCGAGGTCGGCGAGACCTCGAACGGGAGCGCGCGCGCGGCCAGCCGCGCGGTCAGCGCGTCGTCCTCGAGCGTGCGCACGCCGTGGCCGATGCGCTGCGCGCCGAGCAGCTCGACCGCGTCGCGCACGCTGTCCGGGCCGGCGGTCTCGCCGGCGTGCGCGACGACGCGCAGCCCGGCGGCGCGTGCGCGCGCGAACGACGCGACGAACAGGGCCGGCGGAAAGCCCTGCTCCGGGCCTCCGATTCCCAGGCCGATGACGGCGCCGCGCGCGGCGCCGGCGATGACCAGGTCCGTCACCGCGGCTTGCGTGTGCGGCAGCTCGCGCGAGATGTCGGGGATGAAGGCGGCGCGCACGCCGGTGGCCGCCTCCCCGCGTTCCGCGCCGCGCGCGATCGCTTCGAGCAGCCCCTCGGCGCCGACGGTGGCGAGCGCGAGCGAACCGCTCAGAAAGGCCTCGCAGTAGCGCACGTTCTGCCGCGCCTGGTGCGCGTAGAAGTGCTCGATCATCAGCGCGTAGTCCTCGACCGTGCGCAGCGCGCTGGCGGCCGCGACGTAGACCTCGAGGAAATGCCCGAAGTCGCGGAAGGCGAAGAACGCGCGCCACGCCTCGAGCGAATCGGCCGGCAGCGCGATCCCGTTGCGCTGTGCGATCGTCCAGCTCGTCTCGGGGTCGAGCGTGCCCTCGACGTGCACGTGCAGCTCGGCCTTCGGCATCGCGCGCAGCCGGGCCGCGAGGCGCGGATCGAGCGTCTCGTGCGTTGCGTTGGTCGTCATCCTGTCCTCTACGCGGTGGGTTTTGGCGCGGTCGGGAGCTCGTCGTGCTCCCATTCCATCCATGAGCCGTCGTAGACGGCGACGTCCTGGAAGCCGGCCGCGCGCAGCGCGAGCCAGGCGCCCGACGCCGAGACGCCGCTGCCGCAGCTGACCACGGTGCGTTCGGCCGGATCGAGGCCGGCGACCAGCCCGCGCAGCGCGTCCGCCTCGGCGACGCGGCCGCCGCGCGCGTCCTCGAGCAGCAGGTTGCCGCTCAGGCGCCGCGCGCCGCGGATGTCGCGGTCGCGCTGCGCGTAGGTCTGATCGCGCTGCGTCTCGAGCAGCTGCGCCCGCTCGCGGCCTTCGACGATCGCCAGCACCTCCTCGCGCGACGCGCGCAGCGCCGCTTGCGGCCGCGGCGTGAACGTCGCCGGCGCATGCGGTGCCGGCGCGCCGGTCGCGAGCGCGCGGCCGGCGCCGGTCCAGACGCCGATCCCGCCGGCCAGCACGGCAGCCCGTGCGTGACCGTAGTAGCGCAGCATCCACACCATGCGCGCGGCGAACGGGATCGTGCCGGCATCGTAGGCGACCACGATCGCCTCGTCGTCGATGCCGTGTGCGCCCATCACCGCGGCAAAGCGCTCGGCCGGCGCCACGCGGGTCGCGTACGGCGTCGCCGGATCGCTCAGATCGTCGCCGTAGTCCAAGTGCACCGCGCCCGGGATATGGCCCGCCGCGAACTGCTCGCGCCCGGATGGCATCGCCACCGTCCCGCCGTGCGGCACCGAACGCGCGTCGACGATCCGCAGACGCGGATCGTCCAGCATCGCGATCAGCCGATCGACCTCGATGAAATCGTGCATGCGCGTCAGACCGCCAGCGCTTTGCCCAAACCGAAGCGTGACTCGGCGTCGTCGGCGATGTGCTTGCCGATCGCGAGCGACGACGTCGCGGCGGGAGAGGGCGCGTTGCGCACGTGGACGACGCCGCCCGAGCCCTCGAACACGAAGTCGTCGACCAGCGAGCCGTCGGCGGCCATCGCCTGCGCGCGCACACCCGAGGGGCCGGGCAGACAGTCCTCGGGCTGCAGCTCGGGGATGTAGCGCTGCAGCGCGCCGACGTACGCCGAGCGCACCAGATCGCGGTACATCTCTTCGGCGCCGGTCTTCCAATATTTCGTCGCCAGCTTGAAGAAACCGGGGTACGTCAGCGCGTCCCACAGCTCGGGCGGGTTGATGGTGAAGAACGAGTAGCCTTCGCGCGCGAACGCCAGCACCGCGTTGGGACCCAGCCAGATCGAGCCGTCCATGCGCGGCGTGAAGTGGACGCCCAGGAACGGAAATTCGGGGTCGGGCACGGGGTAGATGTTGCCGCGCACCAGGTCCGACTTCTCGGGCCGCAAGATCAGGTAGTCGCCGCGGAACGGAACGATCTTCGGATCGCGCGCGCCGCCGGTCATCTTCGCCAGCACGTCGCTCTGCAGGCCGCCGCAGGTGATGACGGCCTTGGCTTGGATCTCGCCTTTGGGCGTGCGCAGCACGGTGACGCCGCCGCGCCGCGCGATGCCGGTGACGGTGTGCTCGAGGAACATGTCGGCGCCGGCTTCGCGCGCGTCCTCGCCGTAGCTGCGCGCCACGCTGCCCCAGTCGACGATGCCGGTCACCGGTGAGAAGATCGCCTTGATCCCGCGGCAGTGCGGTTCGCGGGCCGCGATCTGCGCCGCGTCGAGGTACTCGAGGTTCTCGATTCCGTTCTGCACGCCGCGCGCCATCAGGTCGTCGAGCCGTCCCAGCTCCGACTCCTCGGTGGCGACGATCAGCTTGCCGACCTGTTTGTACTCGATGCCCTTGGCCTCGCAGTACGCCCAGGCCAGCTTGCGGCCCTCGACGCACAGCTTGGCTTTGAGCGAGCCGGGCTTGTAGTAGATGCCGGAGTGGATGACGCCGCTGTTGTGGCCGGTCTGGTGCTTGCTCCAGACCGCTTCCTTCTCGACGTTCGCGACGCGCAGCTTGGGATGACGCAGCAGCAGCTCGCGCGTGGTCGCGAGCCCGACGATGCCTCCGCCGACGACGGCGATGTCGTACACCATGATCGTCGCGTATTCTCGCCGATCCGGAAGCGGCCCGCTACGACGTTCCACGACCGAGCGCGCGCGTCGAGGAGGTCCCGCCAGCGGCAGGCGCATAGGCTCGCGGTGAGATGACCACGACCGCCGCACCCCGCACCCTGCCGCCGTTCCGCAACGAGCCGATTCGCGACTTCTCCGATCCCGCCGACCGCGCGTCGCTGGAGGCCGCGCTGGCGCGCGCGCACGACGAGCTTGGCCGCCGCTGGCCGCTGGTGATCGACGGCCGGCGCGTCCACGGTGAGCGAACGATCGCCTCGCGCAACCCGGCTCGGCCCAGCCAAGTGATCGGCGAGGTCGACGAGGCGACGCCGGCGCAGGTCTCCGAGGCACTCGACGTCGCGACCGCCCGCTTCGAGAGCTGGAAGCGCACGACGTTCGCCGAGCGGGCCGAGTTCTTGCTGCGCGCCGCGGCCCACATCCGCGGCGCCAAGGACGACTGGAACGCCCTGCTGGTGCTCGAGGTCGGCAAGCCGTGGATCGAGGCCGACGCCGACACCGCCGAGGCGATCGACTTCCTGGAGTTCTACGCGCGCGAGGCGATCCGGCTGGCGACCCCGCCGCCGCTCACGCCGATCGCCGGCGAGCGCAACCGGCTGGTCTACCTGCCGCTGGGGGTCGGGGTCGTGCTGCCGCCCTGGAACTTCGCCTTCGCGATCATGGCCGGCATGAGCGCCGCGGCCGTCGTCGCCGGCAACACCGTGGTCCTCAAGCCCTCGCCGGACGCGGCGGTCATCGCGGCCCGCTTCGTCGATCTCATGCACGAGCTGGGCTTGCCGCCGGGCGTGCTCAACTTCGTCCCCGGCGACGGGCCGACGGTCGGCGAGGCGCTGGTCACCGACCCGCGCACGCGTTTCGTCTCGTTCACCGGCTCGAAAGCGGTCGGGCTGCGGATCAACGAGCTGGCGGCCAAGACGCCGCCCGGCCAGCGCTGGATCAAGCGCGTGGTCGCCGAGCTGGGCGGCAAGGACGCGATCGTCGTCGCCGACGACGCGGACCTCGACGCCGCGGTGGCGGGCGTGGTCGCCGCTGCCTACGGGTTCTCGGGCCAGAAGTGCTCGGCGTGCTCGCGGGCGATCGTCGACGCCGCCGTCTACGACGCGTTCCTCGAGAAGCTGGTCCCGGCGGTCAAGGGGCTGACGATCGGCGACCCGGCGCAGCCCGGCACCGTCGTCGGGCCGGTCATCAACGAGAAGGCGGTCCAGAAGATCGCCGACTACATGCAGCTGGGCCAGGCCGAGGGCCGGCTGCTGACCGGCGGCAAGCGTGCCGCCGGCGAGGGCTACTTCCTCGAGCCGACCGTGATCGCCGACGTCGACCCCCGCGCCCGCATCGCCCAAGAGGAGATCTTCGGGCCGGTGCTGGCCGTCATCAAAGCCCGGGACTACGACGACGCGCTGCGGATCGCCAACGACACCGAGTTCGGCCTGACCGGCGCGGTCTACACCCGGTCGGCCGAGCGCCTGGAGCGGGCCGAAGCCGATTTCTTCGTCGGCAACCTGTACCTCAACCGCAAGTGCACCGGCGCCTTGGTCGGCGGGCAACCGTTCGGCGGCTTCAAGCTCAGCGGTACCGACTCCAAGGCCGGCGGCCACGACTACCTCTTGCTGTTCACCCAGGGCAAGTCGATCTCGGAGAAGGTCGGCGCGCGGGACGGGGGCGAGCGGGCAGCCGGATTGGCCTGATGTCGGGCAGGCAGGCGTGTGCTCTGGCCCACCTGCTGTGGACAAGCCCGTGGATAAGTCCCCCGTCGAGCCGTTGACATGCTGGACGCGGAGTGGTAGTCTATCCGTCGTTGACTCTGACGCCTCGCTCCTACGGTGCGGTCAGTGATCCGGTCCGAAATGGGCCTGGCGGCAGCGTCCGTTCCTTGAAAACTGAACAGTGCAGTAGCGCATAAGTCTGTGGGTCTCCGCCCCGGCGATGATGCGCGGCTCCGAAAGGACCGCGTTTTTGTTTGCCCGGGAACGAGATTTTAAGATTCGGACCGCGGCTCTTCCGGCTCCACCGGATGTCCGCACCAGGTTCGGATCTCGTACAAGATTAGTGCTGAACCGCCGCGCGCTGAGCGCGACGGTGTGGCCCGGATTCGCAATCCGGGCCCAGTGGGTTCGCCCTTGGGCGAACCCAATCAGTCAGCGGTTTTGAAGAGCCTCAAAGGCTCCGAAAGAAATTTTTCGGAGAGTTTGATCCTGGCTCAGGATTAACGCTGGCGGCGTGCCTAACACATGCAAGTCGAACGAGGTAGCAATACCTAGTGGCAGACGGGTGAGTAACGCGTGGTCAACCTACCGTTGTGTGGGGGATAACTAGCCGAAAGGTTAGCTAATACCGCATACGTCTCCGAGGGGCATCCCTTGGCGATAAAAGGAGCAATCCGCACGACGACGGGACCGCGTCCCATTAGCTAGATGGTGGGGTAATGGCCTACCATGGCACCGATGGGTAGCTGGTTTGAGAGAGCGACCAGCCACACTGGGACTGAGAGACGGCCCAGACTCCTACGGGAGGCAGCAGTGAGGAATTTTCCGCAATGGGCGAAAGCCTGACGGAGCGACGCCGCGTGTGGGAAGAAGGCCCTCGGGTCGTAAACCACTGTCGAAGGGGACGATAATGACGGTACCCTTGGAGGAAGCCCCGGCTAACTACGTGCCAGCAGCCGCGGTAAGACGTAGGGGGCCAGCGTTGCTCGGAATTACTGGGCGTAAAGGGTCCGTAGGCGGTGTGGCAAGTCGGGAGTGAAATCTCTGGGCTTAACCCAGAGGCTGCTTCCGAAACTGCTGTGCTAGAGTGCGAGAGAGGCGAGTGGAATTGCGGGTGTAGCGGTGAAATGCGTAGATATCCGCAGGAACATCCGAGGCGAAAGCGGCTCGCTGGATCGCAACTGACGCTGAGGGACGAAAGCTAGGGGAGCAAACAGGATTAGATACCCTGGTAGTCCTAGCCCTAAACCATCAGGACTTGGGGTTTGCCCTGTACGGGGCAAGTCCCGTAGCTAACGCGTTAAGTCCTGCGCCTGGGGAGTACGGTCGCAAGACTGAAACTCAAAGGAATTGACGGGGGCCCGCACAAGCGGTGGAACATGTGGTTCAATTCGACGCAACGCGAAGAACCTTACCTGGGCTTGAACCGCACAGGACCCTCCCTAGAAATAGGGACTTCCCGCAAGGGACCTGTGTAGAGGTGCTGCATGGCTGTCGTCAGCTCGTGCCGTGAGGTGTTGGGTTAAGTCCCGCAACGAGCGCAACCCTTACTCATAGTTGCTACCCGCAAGGGAGAACTCTA